>CAILAO010000280.1 GCA_903832105.1 uncultured Pseudomonadota bacterium
ATGGTTCCAGCGGTTTTCGCCATGGTTCTTTTTGTCATCACGATTCTTCTGACCTCGATGGCATTAACGAGGGAAAGGGAGCTTGGGACGTACGAACAACTTATTGTGAGCCCTCTTAAACCTCAGGTTCTTATTATCGGGAAAACGATTCCTTTTGCGCTTGTGGGACTTGTCCAGGTCACCCTAATTTTAGTCGCTTCGTGGCTCGTTTTTGACGTCACCGTCAGTGGAAGTATCTGGCTTTTTTACTTTTCTAGTCTCATCTTTTTGATCACGTCGCTTAGCTTTGGAATTTTGGTTTCTTCGATCTGCAATAACATGCAGCAGGCAATGATGACGACATTCATGCTCATGTTTCCGATGATGATTCTTTCGGGGATGATGGTCCCTATTGAAAATATGCCGCTTGTTTTCCAGTGGCTGACCCTTCTCAATCCGCTGCGATACTTTATGGAAATTACAAGAGGCCTATTTTTGAAAGGCGCGGGGATCGATTTCCTCTTCCCGCGTCTTCTCGTTCTATTCGTCTTTGGTCTCGTCGCTATGGTATTCGCGGCGAGAGGATTCAGGAAGACGCTGCAATAGCTTAATATCCCTGTTCCTTTTTTACTTTGAAAGACTCTCTTTAATCTTCTTGTGCTCCTCTAAGAGCGTGTGAGGAATTCTTGAACCGAAAGGTTCGAAGAATGTCTCAATGTCACCCATTTCTCGCAGCCATTCTTCGCGGCTAAAAGAAAGGAGTTTCTTCATGGTATCAGGTCCGATATCGAGTCCATCGGTGTTGATATCTTCTGGTTTTGGCAGGAGACCGATTGGTGTCGATTCAGCTGCGGCGCAACCTTTACAGCGGTCGATGATCCACTTCAAAACACGAAGATTATCGCCGAAGCCCGGCCACATAAAGTGACCGTTATCATCCTGCCTGAACCAATTGACACGATAAATTTTCGGAAGTTTAGTCGATTTAGAGGCGAAACTTAACCAGTGAGACCAATAATCTGCCATATTGTAACCGCAGAAAGGTCGCATCGCCATGGGATCGTAGCGGGGAATGCCGACTTTACCTGTCATGGCGGCCGTGGTCTCGGATCCTGCCGTTGCGCCAAGCCACACACCATGGGCCCAATCATTCGCTTCGGTGACTAATGGCGCAAGCGAGCGGCGACGCCCACCAAAGAGGATGGCCGAGATCGGGACACCCCTCGGGTCATCGGCAAGCTTTGAATACGTAGGGCAATTAGAAAGAGGCACTGTAAATCTTGAATTTGCGTGAGCAACAGGCCCGTTTTTGGGATCGTATGGTCTTCCTTGCCAGTCGATCATACCCTCGGGTGGCGTTTTTGATAAACCTTCCCACCACGGTTCTTTTTCTTTTGTGAGACCGACGTTGGTGAAAATCGAGTTCTTTTTGGACATATCGAGAGCACTCGGATTACTCTTTTGACTCGTTCCTGGCGCAATCCCAAAGAATCCGTTTTCAGGATTGATAGCCCAAAGTCTTCCATCTTCTCTCAGATGAAGCCACGCGATGTCGTCGCCGAGTGTCCAAATTTTGTAGCCTTTAAACTTTTCTGGAGGAAGAATCATGGCGAGGTTGGTTTTTCCGCAGCCTGAAGGGAAGGCACCGGTCACAAAAAAAGTTTCCTTTTCCGGAGTTTCGATACCAATAATCAGCATATGCTCAGCAAGCCAGCCTTCCGTATGAGCCTGAGGGCTTGCAATCCTTAAAGCATGACACTTTTTCCCAAGTAAAGCGTTGCCACCGTATCCTGAGCCTACGGAAATGATCGCCAGTTCTTCGGGAAAGTGCATAATATAGCGACGTTCCGGGTTAAGATCGGCAAGCGTATGAGTCCCCTTAACAAAAGATCCTTCGCGCTCAATTCTGCGAAGGGCTTTTGTTCCCGCTCTAGTCATAATCATCATGTTAACTGCGACATAAGAACTATCGGTGAGTTGCACGCCACACCGCGTGAGAGGAGAATCAATCGGTCCCATGGCGTATGGGATCACATACATCGTTCGCCCCTTCATGGCACCTTGGAGGATGCCGTTCGCTTTCTCCCGCGCTTCATCTGGCGCCATCCAATAATTAAGGGGACCTGCGTCATCTTTATTTCGACTACAAATAAATGTAAGGTGTTCGGTGCGTGCAACATCATTCGGATTACTTCTGTAAAGATAGCATCCAGGGTATGTTTTAGGATTTAGCTTCGTAAAATCACCGGAAGCTTCGAGCTTCTGAACGAGAAAGTTATATTCCTCTTTTGATCCGTCACACCAATGAATATGATCTGGTTTTGTAAGTTCAGCAGTAGAACGAACCCATTCAGACAAAGTTTTATTTGATGTCTGTTCCATCCTGGTAGCTCCTTTTAGGAAATGTAATCAGAGAAGAGTGGAAAATTTACCACATGGAGACATGGTATGAAATAAAAAATAGAATTCGAAGCGACTGTATGAAAATAAAATCCAGTCTGAGGCGGAAGATAGAGGGCGGGAGCGGAAACGATTTATGACTCGACTCGCAATTATGATTGTTATCTTGATGATATTACAGATTATTATGCCTTGAGCTAAAGTTTTACAGGAAACCTCCGATGATAGATAGAGACGAGCATTGAAGGGGGACATATGAGCACTTTCTATAAAAGTTTAGCAATAGCATTTCTTTTCGTTGGCGCTGTCGGACTAGCACCTTTTTCTCATGCGGAAGAATATAACCTATCTTATGGAGCACGTCTTACCGAAGCAAACGGTGCACCGATCATAGGTCAAGATGGAAAACTTGATCTTGAAGTCAGTTTTTATAATGTCGGCTCTGGTGGCTCGCCGATTGGACCAAGCTCCATCGCATTTCCCGGGACTAGCCTCGCGGAAGGCGTTTTACAGCTTAGCATTACTTTAACACCAACAGAATTTCATCAAGTGTTTCATGATCCTTCGA
>CAILAO010000281.1 GCA_903832105.1 uncultured Pseudomonadota bacterium
CTCACTCGATCATAATCAAAGCCATGATCCTCAATGGTTTAGGCTTCACACATCAGCGGTTATACCTATTTCCCAATTTTTTCATGACGCTTCCAACCGAAAAGCTGCTAGGCAAAGGTATCTCTCCATCCGACCTGAATGACGATGTTGTTGGCAGAACCCTTGACGCCATTTATGAATATGGTGCAACGGAGCTATTCAATGAGATCACATTGCACATCATGAAACATTTTTCCTTAGGAACGCAGCGGATTCATGTTGATACTACGAACTTCAGCGTCTTCGGCAAATATGAAAATGATGCGCCAGATGGCACAGATTCGATTAAGATCACCTTCGGCCATGCCAAAGATGGAAGAATGGATTTGAAACGGTTCGTTCTTGGCTTGGTTACGAATCAATTTGGCCTGCCGTTATTTGCTAAGGCCTACTCGGGAAACAAATCGGACAAGAAAAGCATAATCGAAATGATTCAAAAAACGCAACAAGCAATCCGTTTTGATGACCAAAGCTATTGGATTGCGGATAGCGCTTTGTACACAGAAGAAAATATCAAACTCCTGGGAACAGAAACGATATGGATCACTCACATTCCTGCAACGGTTGGTGAGGCAAAGAGACTTCTTAATGCCGATTTAAGTTTTGCTCCTGGAATTGATCCAAGATACGCCTTTTATGTTACCGATCTAAACTACGGTGGCATACCTCAGCGTGCCGTAGTTGTCTGGTCGGAAGAGATGAAAAAGAAGAACGAGCAGACATTTGATAAGAAGATTCAAAAGGAAACTAACCAGGCAGAAAAAGACCTCAAGAAACTTAAGGCCAGAAAGTTCGTTTGCGTGCCAGATGCTGAAAATGAGGCAAATATTTGGGTGTCTGCGCATCCCCATCACAGACTCATGAATTTACAGATACTGCCTTTAGCGGAAAAGGTAGAGAAACGAAGAGGACGGCCCAAGAAAAATGAACTCATAAATGTGAGCTTCCAGATCGAAGCAGAGATTGAACTCAATCTGGATGCTCAGACCGAAGAACGCAAGATGTTTGGTCGATTTGTCTTGGCCAGCAACAAAATTGACCTGGACCCAGAAGTCATGCTCAATTATTATAAAGGACAGCAGACGGTAGAGCGCGGATTTCGCTTCTTGAAAGACAAGTCCTTTCATGTCTCTGAAGTTTACCTCAAGAAGGTGGAAAGAATAGAATCGTTATGCATGGTCATGGTTCTAAGCCTTCTCATATATTCCTTCGCCGAATGGCGGCTGAGAGAGAAACTTAAGGAAACTGGTAAAACCGTACCGAATCAGCTCAATAAACCAACACAGCGACCCACTATGCGATGGGTCTTCGAGATTTTCATGGGTGTAATTCAGTCGATAGCTACAGATGGAGGAAAAATTATCAAAATCGCTGTAAATCTTAATGGACCACAAACCACCATTCTCTGGCTATTGGGCCGAGAATGTGAAAATTACTACAGGATGGATTGAAAGTGCGGAATGTAGGATGCAAATTAGACAAAGAGAAAATCAAAGGTTTAAAACTATCTGAAATATTAAAAGTACTTAATAAAGAAATATTAGACGCAAAAGTAGAAATTCAATATATAAAAACGGGTGGGAAGAGAAAAAAGGAGTTGATAATGGAAGAATTTCGTCTTATCGC
>CAILAO010000282.1 GCA_903832105.1 uncultured Pseudomonadota bacterium
ACTACGAAAAATCAAATTTAGAAATGGTAGATGGTTTTTTTACGGGTGCATTTTCGTACAATGCTGGAACTCATGAAGAAGCTGTTTTTAGGGGATGGTTGATGCCGGTTGCTCAATATTATACCGATAACGAAATTATCAGTAATACTTTGACGGCTGGACTCTTCGCTTTAGCACACTTGCCAACAAACCCGCAACCGATTGCTCAGCTTGCACTTGGATGGCATTTAGGTTACATCACTCAGAAGGATGAATGGCGCATAGCCGAGGCGATCTTCATTCACACTTGGTGGGATGTCATTGCTTTTACAGCATCGTATCATTTCAGGAAAAAGGATATTGCTTCATCTCGTTTTAAACCAGTGTTATGGTTGCCGCCTTTTGAACTTTATTTTTAAAACACTAGAAAATGATTGCAGATATTTTTAAAAAACTAGGACTGTCTGACCCGGTGGTCCTTCTAGCTCCCCTTGCAGGAGTCACGGATAATCCCTTTAGAGAGGTGTGTGCTGAGATGGGGGCATCTATGACCTTTGTCGAGATGCTTTCATCGGCTGCTCTGGTTCATCAGAGCAGGAGAACCTTCGATATGATGAGGCGTTCATTCAAAGTTGAGGGTGTTCCCGTGGGTGTTCAAATCACTGGACGAAATGCTGAGGAAATAGCGGAAGCGGCAAGAATTATAGAGGAGCAGGATTTTGATTCTCTCGATTTAAACATGGGCTGCCCTGTTCCAAAGATCGTCAAAAATGGTGGGGGCAGCGCTATTCTTAAGGATCCAACGCGAGTCTTTGAAATCGTAAAAGCTGTTAGGGCGGTGACGGGAAAACCCCTTTCTGTGAAGGTTAGGCTCGGTTGGGATCAGACCCTCATTAATGTGTTAGAGGTGGCTGCGGCCGTGGAAGACGGTGGAGCTGATTGGCTGACTGTGCATGGAAGAACAAGATGTGATGATTATAGTGAACCCGTGCGTCTTGACTTGATTGCGGAGGTAAAGTCCAGACGTAAGATTCCAATCATTGGCAACGGAAACATTTTTTCGTTGGCAGATGCGAACTTAATGATTCGTGAGACGGGTGTCGATGGAGTTATGGTTGCTAGAGGATCTCTCGGAAATCCATGGATATTTAGAGAATTCAGGCGAAAGGGGGGAGACGGCTTCTATCAACTTACCCCCCGTGATTGGTGTGATGGAATTTTACGGCATATCGAACTGCAAGAAACTGAATATGAGGAAAGAGAAGCTCAAATGGTAGGGGCAGGGATCAAGCGCCGCTTCGATGGTGCTTCGCTCGGAGCCTTATGTATGAGAAAACATCTTCTTTGGTACAGCAAGGGGTGGCCACATTCAAAGAAGCTTCGTACAAGCGTTTCCAACGTGCGTAATCTTAAAGAAGCTGTTGAAAATATTAGTGTATTTTCGGAGGAGCTTGAAAAATCAGGCGTGTCTGGAAGGCTCCCTGCTATCTCCGAAGAACGCATCGAAAAAAGATTTGTCTATAATTCAAAGAGCTGACATGACATTGAACTTTCGGGGTAGAACTAATAAAAACAGACTGTTTATAAAATGTTTAATTCAGTGATAATGTAATTTTTAAAAATCTCTTGACATATCTAATGACCCGTTATTAAATGCAGCGATCTTTTTGGTCCCCAATGTAAACAAAGCCAAATAGGAGGTTTTTCTATGGCAAGAAGAGTGTTAGCAGCGATCGTGGGTGTTTTAGTTATCAGTGGAGTGGCATTCGGCGCTGATTTTGAAGCAACGAAAGTCGCAGACATGCAAAAGATCGTAAACAATTCTTTTGCGACAGTCGATTTGAGACATTATTCTCAAGTGAACATGACAGACAGTGAAGTTGACGGTACGACCCCCTACGTCCAATCGCGCGGAATTATCGGAACAACCTTTTTTAATGACATGATGCTTAGTTATCTAACATTTGGCGCGACGAAATTCACAGAAACAACCAAAGTCAATCAACGTAGACCCCAGTGGGATAATAGACTATCCGTCATCAAGGGAAAGTACGGAGAGGTCAGCCCGTACGTCGTCCTTTATTTGCCAAATCAAGGAACAGGAACAGATGCAGACGTTGGCAGTTACAACGAAGCAAAGCTTCCAATGGAAACTTCTATTGGTGATATCACCGTACTGGGTGGTTTTGAATTTGCAGCTTCGCAATCAAGTCGTGAAGAAAGGGTCGGCGTTGAAAGACGTGATCCAACAGGACGATTCGGACTTGATAACGCCGATGACAAGAAGATCACAAAGCGTGATGCCAGTCTTTGGACGCAGTATTCTACAGCGGCGTCATTCACTCCAAGCAGGTTAAAAAAATTGACCATCGCCGGGACCGTGTTTTTCACGAACGAATTTGAGCCAAAATATCGTGAAGATGTTGTCGATGGTGATACGCGCAATGAACTTACTGGCTATGAAGTAAAGAAGACGACCACAAACGATCTCACCATCGCTTATAAAGCAACTGACAGATTGACCATTATGAACGACACATATCAAAGGTTTGAGAATTTTTATGAAGGACGACGCGATGCCGGTGACCCAAAAGCTGCGGCTGAAAGCGCATTGCCACGAGTTACCAATCGACTTATGCTGACGTATACGTTGTTCTAAGAAGCAACGATTGAAGGTAGGTAAGGGAAAGAACCGGAGAGGGGGGAGACCCCATCTCCGGTTTTTATGTTAGTAGTAACATTTCTATACCACTCTCCTGCTTTTCTAATAGCTCGGTTTACTTTTATCACCAAAACACGCCTAATAAATGGGCAAGCTTTTTAGGTAACTGGCTAATATCATATAAATTTACACTTTTTATGCTTGTTGGCATACGAATTGCTGAAGAGGTGCGTTGTACGTCAAATAAACCATCGCGAAAGCGGCGATCCTAGAAGGGGGTTTCGTATGAAAAGAGTTCTTTTTGTGTTTTCACTTGCCTTAGTTTTTCTTTCGGTTGCCTGTGGCGATCTTGCTAAGGCGGCCGATGTTGAAACGACAAAAGTCGCCAACGTCGAGAAGATTCTGAATAAGTCGTTTGCGACCGTTGATTTGAGACAGTACTCAAATATGGTGATGACAGGAGATGAACTTAATGGTGTCACTCCATTTGTTCAATCTCGCGCTGTTATCGGTACGACCCTTTTCGATGATATGATGGCCAGCTATTTTACTTTTGGCGCGACTAAGAAAACGGAAACCACCGTAGTTGCCAAACGGAGAGTGCAGTGGGACAACAGGCTTTCAGTACTCAAGGGGAAATTTGGAGAAGTTACTCCTTATGTGATTTTCTACCTTCCAAGCAAAGGTTCAGGAACTGACGCGGACGTAGGTATCTATAACGAAGCAAAATATTCGATGGAAACATCTATTGGCGATATTATGGTTGTGGGAAGCGTTGAAGCAGCCGCGTCTCAAACGAGTCGTGCAGAACTCGTCGGAGTTGAAAGGCGTGACCCTACAGGACGTTTCAGTCTTGACGAAACAGAGGAGAAGAAAATTGAAAAGCGCGATGCTAGCCTCTTCACACAGTACGGTGGTGGCGCATCATATACACCCGCGTTCCTGAAAAAATTCTCAGTATCTGGATATGTGTTTTTCACAAACGAATTTGAACCAAAATACCGTGAAAATATCATTGATGGCGAAACAAGAAGTGAATTAGATCGTTATGACATCAAAAAGACGACAACGAACCAATTATCGTTAGCGTATAAGGTGAACGATAAGGTAACTGTCTACAACGACACCTTCCAGAGATTTGATGGGTTCTTCGAAGCTCGTCGTGACGGCGGAACTGCCTATTGCGGAGCTGAAAGTGACTGTACACGTATAGTTAATAGAGTGATGTTAACCTACTCG
>CAILAO010000283.1 GCA_903832105.1 uncultured Pseudomonadota bacterium
AAATTTTTCTTAACTAAAAAAAGCCGAGAAACTTCCGATAACCATTTGGGGATCTTTTTTAATCTTCGATTTGTAGACTGTTTTGTGAGTCGATTGTTTTGTGAGTCGATATTATGGCGCGTGTAAAAACAAAAGAAACTAACCCCTGTCACCTCAAAGGAATTTACGGAAAACGTGATCCTGGACGGTATTACACTCGGGGAAATAAATGCCTTACGATCGCATGTTGTGAATGCGCGGCGCCCTTTTTATCAGTTGGCGCTGCCCATGAAGAAAGAATCACCTATGCCATGATTAGATCTAGTGATGGCGAAGTAAGGGTAAAACCTCTTACAAGCAAAATATCAGGCCAAAATCTTCTGATCGTAGTTCCATGCAGGAAGATGTTCTCTGATGAAACTTCCAGAGGAACCGTCTCGCATCTAGCAGATTGGAGTGACAAGAACTCCGCAACTTCGACAGGCTTTTTTCCCCCAATTGGCACACCAGAAGAAACACTTTATACACCATTAACGGATTATACGCTGACACCATCGAATGAATTTACAGGTTGTATATCCGTTGAAAATTATCTTTTAAAAACAGGCCGAGTACTACATGCTCCAAAGTGGCCCTTGGGAGCAAATAAGGATTCTCTCCTCTGGATCGATGAAATGGAGTTATCAGATGCAGCCGAGAATAATCTTCAAAGTCCAGATGACATCAGATTTGACTTCGACCTTCTAAACGAAGAAGACGCAAGGTCTGACGACCCCATGAAGACAAAACTTGATTCCCTCAAAGAGTCTCCTGGATGGAATAAATTTTATAAATCATTGACGAACCCTCAAAAAGAGGCCATGAATTCTCTCTACACAGAAACCGGAGAGGAAATCACAAAAGTAAGTGCCGCAAAACGGCTTGGAATCAGTATTGATTCTTTCAAAGAAAGACTCCAGGGAATTAGGAAAAAAGGAGAGCGTTTTTTAGGTAAAGTTCTTTTCAAAAAATCAAACAAGAAAAAACTGGACTTGTCGTCAGATCTTCTCTTTGATGGATTTCATAGAAAATCCAGCGCCAAAATAAAATATCCTGCCTATAGGATTCAAGCCGATGGTACACGGGAACTGATTATAGATCGGCCAGCAAGGAGCGAACCATCTAGGCCGTTGGTTTTTTGTGGGAAATTTTAATAGACCAATAAAGATAGTTGATTACAACAGTGTAAGGGTGCTTGCGCAAAATTGTTTTACCACGGAAGCCAAGTAAAGCACCTTATGTGCTCAGGTAAAGCACCGCCATTTATTGCTAGTAAAACGTCATAGTCATTGCTTACAAACGCGTTGATGTCTTTTCCTTTTGCAGCCATGTTAAGGATCGCAGCATCATTTGAAGCAAGACAAAATTTTTCTATCAAAGAAATCATTTCATCCCAAGTCGGCCAGGTTGATTTGGAATCCAAAGGGAAAACATTTTCGTCGCCAAATTTTGCATATTTTATCTCAAGTTTGTTTAAAATTTGATGAACTTTTTGAAAACGTTCACCTAGAGCCTTCTTGCACAAATTAACCCAAAGACGTCTTCCTGTTTCTTGATGGTTTTTACCGCCGACTCGTAAAAGATGATCTCTGAGATCTTTAATCACATAATCTTGAAAATACTTATCACTACGGCCTTCAGAATGCTTTTCTAGATCGCTTAAATGATATTTGTAGGCTTTGCTGAAACGACCTGGTATAGAATTGTTCGGGTCCATAAACAAGAGATTAAGATATTTTGTGATGCTTCTACGCCTCCAAAAATCCAAAATCTCCAAATAACATGGCTGCACATAAAACAGTTCACTTCCAGACATATATAAGTCACCAACATATTTTTTTGCATATTCGTGGTACTTATGACACTCGTCCAATAAAGCAATCAAAACATTTGCATCAAACATGACTCGAAAGCCGCTTTGTTTAGCCGAAACGCAAAGATTTTCTAAGGATTCAATTCTAGACATTATAAAGTCTTACCATTAAACCGTCACTTCATCTGTTTTGTCATTCGTGCTCGGTACGCGCGGCATCGCAACACGTCCGATATCCTTTTCAGAATCATTTTCGTTTATCTGATTCACATAGTCTTTAATACATTTATCTAGTAGGGGACTTTTCTCTTTGTAATCTGAATCGTCGTTAAGATCGGCAATATCCGACAGTATGTTTTTCCAGTCATCCGTTCTCTCGGTTTTACCTATTTTTTCGCTCATGTTCCAATCTCCTACAAAACCACCCAGATTTAAATATATAAAACCCCAAAACCTCACCGTTTTGATTGCAAATACTATTCCAATAAAACCTCAATATAATCAACAAAAAAACACGGTATTTCTTCACTTTACTGTTCACCTGTATAAAACCTTTACAGTCGGAAAATGCGCTTTAGAATTTTTAATCGCATAACAGCAAAAAAAAGCTGCTAAAAATTCCGCTCTGCCTTATAGCATAAACCTTTCATCACTTCACGTTGGAGCCATTATGACCCCTTCTTCAATTATAACCATAGACACTCTTCTTCGCGCCTATCAAAAAACCTGCCCAAGTGTGCAAAAGAAAAGTGAAATATTCAATATTAATAACATACTTACGGATCTTGAGCGCGATATCAATAACCGCACATATTCCCCTGAACGTTATAACTGTTTTGTGGTTCGTGACCCCAAAATCCGAGAGATTTTTGCGCCAAGTTTCAGAGATAGGATCGTGCATCATGTGATTGTTGACCGCATCCAACCTTTTCTTGACCCGCAGTTTATCCATGATTCATTTGCGAATCGTTCCTGCGGCGGCGTGCATGTGGCTATCAGAAGACTTCAAAGGTTTATGCGGCAAGTAAGCCCAACGGCGTACTTTCTCCAATGCGATGTTCAGTCATATTTCACAAGCATCAATAAAAACATCCTCTTTGCAATTTTGAAAGAAAAGATCGCTAAAATCCAAGAGATGACAGTAGAAGAAAAAGACCTCATTATCTGGCTATCCTCAAAAGTGATCTTTCAAAATCCTGCGATCAATCCTAACCTTACTGGGAATAGCCATCTTCTTCGTCACATTCCTCCGCATAAAAGCCTTTTTCACGCAAAGCCAGATATTGGTTTGCCAATAGGGAGTCTAACAAGCCAGTTTTTCAGCAATATTTTCCTTAACGAGCTTGACCAGTTCTGCAAAAATACTCTTAAAATAAAACGATATATCCGTTATGTGGATGATTTCGTGATGATCCATGAAAGCCCCGCCGAGCTTAACTTTTATAAGCAGGAAATCAGTCGCTTTCTTTCGGAAAAGCTCGATTTAAAACTTCACCCTAAAAAAACCTTGATGCAGCCGACTCATCGAGGCTGTGACTTTTTGGGATACGTCGTTAGGCCGCACTATGTTATGATTCGTAAACGATGTATCAAGGCACTAAAGAAACGGTTATATTTTTTTAACCACCTGCTCGACCCAGAAAAATTTCCACATTCATGCGGCCCGAGTGCCAGTAAGCTAACGAAGTTCCTAAAACTTGGGTTTCTTCGTCCTCCCGTAAAACCAAAACCCGACCTTCTTCTATCAATGCAGCAAGTTATTAATTCGTACTACGGAATTTTCGCTCATGCCGATTCTCAAAACCTTCGTGTTACGATTTTCCAAAAGCACTTTCATAAGCTTCGTGATTACTTTTATCCAAGGAAGAAATTTACAAAATTTGGGCTAAGACCTTTAGAAAGATTAAAAAGAGAGGGATTGGTTGATCTAT
>CAILAO010000284.1 GCA_903832105.1 uncultured Pseudomonadota bacterium
AAGAAAAAAAGGTAAACGCCATGCACCGTAAACCAAAAGGCGACGACATAGATGCAGGCTGCGGCCAGTTAAGGATATCGAGGATGACGGGATGAATAACGGCGATAAGATAAAGAGGGCGATTGCATTTTATATTTCGGTCCTATTATTTTTTGCGATACTTCCGATACTTCTTTTGCATAAAGACAATTTCCGGGTCATTGTCACCAGCACCTAACATGTACAAGTTTTGATTTTCAATGGGTCGATTAAGTTCGAGAAGATGATTAGAAATTGTAACAATATGATAATGTGGATCTTCTTCACAAAATTTTTTCAGTTCAGTAAATCGGCATTTCGAAAAAAAACCTATTTCCGTAGTTGGAACGATATCAAGCTCGAAAAAATCATCGAGCAAAAGAATATCCACCCGCATTCGAAACTCGTGATAATCGCGGATGATCTTCATCAAAAACCTCAGCAAAAACGGTTCAGGAGAAATTATTTGGTAGGGGCAAACACCCCTACTTTCTCTTCGGTAGGTTTTCGAAGAACTTTACTTCTTGTCGACTAAATGTGTTTGAGATCCCAGGGAAAAGAAAAGATATTTCCTTTCTTGCTATCTTTAATTTTGTAATATCAATGTGTTACGATGATAACCCCTTCGCTATCGCACGTTAAATTTGGCACTCATCTGGTTATTCATGTTTTATATTAAAGACTTCTCACTACTGCCCATAATAAGCGGCCGTGCAATATTGTTGAAGCATTCGTTGTGTATTGAAGAAAGAACCGTTGAGCGCGATGGCGTTACGCATGATTTTGCCGTAACCGAGGGGGTCGCCATAAAATAAGGGCATAATAACCCATTCGAGTTTGTCATATAGCGAGGCGGCCGCCGTTACGCGCGAGAGCCGGTCTTTCGACTCGTCGGAACCGAAGGCGTCCTCTGGATCTTCAACTTCCCATCCCGTGATTCCTTCTTCATGGCCTTCGACCCACCAGCCATCGAGTGTGCTTAGGCTTGGGACGCCATTCAACGCAGCTTTCATGCCGCTTGTTCCGGAGGCCTCGAGAGGTTTAACAGGATTGTTTAGCCAGAGATCGACGCCCCCACAAATTAGTCGGCCGAGTTCCATGCCGTAATTTTCAAGGTAAATGACTGTGACTTTGCTTCCTCTCAGCTTCGTCATTCCCGAATAGACTTTCTTAAGAAGCGCTTTCCCACGTTCGTCTTTAGGATGGGACTTTCCAGCAAAGATCACTTGAATCTCACCGACGTTTTCGGCGATCTTTTTCAAACGTTCAACATCCGTGAATAAAAGATCAGCCCTTTTATAGCCAGCGAGTCGACGGGCAAATCCGATGGTAAAGACGTTTTCGTTCAATTTTTTAGAAGTTTGCTTCAAAACTTCTTTGAATAGGACACGTTTAGCCTCGCGGTGAGCTGAAAGGATCTCTGATACAGCGACATCTCCCATATAACGAAGGTAAAGGTTGTCGCGTCGCCACTCGGGGACGAGACGATCGAAAGTCTTTCGAAAGGCGTCGGACGCCCAAAATTCAGCATGAACGCCGTTGGTCACTGCGTGAATGTGGTGCCCGGGGAGCATGGCGTTTGAGACTTCACCATGACGCTTGGCGACGCCATTGACATAGCGAGAAAGCTTCAACGCGAGGTGGGTCATGTTCAAACACTCACCCTCTTCTTTCGGGCAAGCGTCTAGGAGTTGAGCCAAGCGATAAACGTCTTTTCCAAGGACTTGACACACAAGCTCAGGAGCGAATCTATCGTGTCCAGCGGACACTGGCGTATGAGTTGTGAAGACACAATATTGACGAACCCAATTGATATCGGATTCTGTCACGCTGGAAAGCTTCTTTCCCTTTAGATGTTCGAATAAAAGAGCGATTGTGAGAAGGGCTGAGTGACCTTCGTTCATATGAAAGGTCTCAACCGACATCCCCTCTTTTGGGTCTGAGACTGGTAAGCCTAACGCCCGAAGCAACGCAACTCCGCCAATTCCTAAGACGATTTCCTGGCAAAAGCGGTATTGAGAATCGCCGCCATATAAA
>CAILAO010000285.1 GCA_903832105.1 uncultured Pseudomonadota bacterium
AAACCGGACAACTCCCCTCACATCGTTTGCCATGAGAAAGCCTTCCGAATATTCGCCTTTTACTTGCCGTAGCGAACTTACAAGCCTTGTTTCTTCTTTGTTTAGTTTTAAAATTTTTCGAGATGGTTCAAGGTCTCCACGTTGCAGGAGAATAAATTTCGTTGCCGTATTTGCTAGGATCGCAGGGCCAATCGGACTTTGGATGATTTCTTCAAGTCCTTGCGTAATAAAGGTGATGCCTGATCCCGACTTTCTAAGGGTCCTTACGCAATATTCCATGAAAGAAGAAGCCCCGCGACTTTGAAGCATCGACCAGCATTCATCCATCAAAATCTGTTTTTTTCGTTGGCTTCCGGCTTTGTCTTTTGCTTCGACACGCCCCAATATAAAATCGGTAATGATAAGAATCATTGCCCCTTGCAGGTCTGGATATGCGGAAAGTCCTTTAAGATCAAATACCGCAAGATCCGAAGTGACATCAAGCGAGCTTTCTTGGTCGAGAAGTCTTCCGTATGGCCGATCTTCGGTCCAAGGGTAAAGCATTTTAGAAAATGATCGAATCAGCGGGTCATCTGATTTTTGAAGTAGATTCGAAAGATCAGAAAGTCTTGGCTCATGACCATCAGCGATATGATTTGCATAAGTTTTTATCACAGCCTCTTCTAAAAGAGCCCTTTGAAGTTTTCCAAGACGCCCCGAGTCGCCGTCATCACCTGAAAGAATCACTTCAAGAAAAGAAAGAAGAAATTTCAGTTTTTGTGGCGTTGGCTCCCTTGTCCCTGGTGGAAGAGAAAAAGGATTAATCGGTCTTATTTCTTCCCCTGCCTTTGGCGGCGCAATGTCGATATATTGTCCATCGAAATATTCCGCGAGTTTCCGGTAGCTTCCCCCTATATCAATAATAAAAACTTGTGGCCTTTGCGTCATATATTGAAATAAAATCAAGTTGTTAGTGAATGACTTTCCGGCTCCGCTTGATCCCGTGACAAGGGCATTATAGTTTGGAAGTCCTGGGTAAAATGGGTCATATTGAACAAGCCCGCCCAAGCGATTTTGAAAAAGACAGATCGGCCTTGCTTCTTTCACGCCTTGAAACCCTTCATAAATCGGAATGAGATCAGAAAGAGTTTCCGTTTTCATCCTCTTTGGCCGAGTCATCGTGAGATTTCCAAAGGGCAGCATCGTTTTCCAGGTTTTAAAAAGGGCCGCTTCTTCCAAGAGACCATCGGCGCTTCCAAGCTCTCGCACTTTTGAAAGAACTGCGTTCGTCATCGAATTAAGATCTTGAACATTTTCCGAACGTATAAGAATCGAAAATTGAACATAAAAAATCTTTTGTCCGGTCGAAAGAAGCTCCCGAAGGAGGTCTTCCGTTGCGTGAAGTTTCGCCTCGCTTTCAAGATCTGTCGCCCTCCCGCCATGAGAAAGTGACATCGAGTGCGCCATGCGGCGACGAGCTTGAAGGCGAGATAGTTCTTCTGCTTGCGGCGGTACCTTAATATGCACCAAAATCGAATGGTGAAATGAAAGGCCAGTCAGCTTTGCCGAGAGCCCCGCATGAGTAAATTCTGGAAGTGATTTTAATGTTATAATTTTATGATAGATGCTGCCCAGCCTAAAAAAGCCTTCATCAAGAATTAGATCTGAAAAACAGAGTTGCTCCCTTGGACTTGGAAGGGTGAGTTGGGGTTCAATTGAAAGTTCGGTAGCTGAAAACTCTTGTTCGCGGTGATCATCTCTTAATTTCGGAGCAGAAAGAAGCCGAGATCTTTTGGGGTTTAAAAATTGATAGATCATTTCGATGATTTCTTTTGGATCGATCTTTGTTACTTTAAACCCTACCCCAGAAAGAACACCTTCAATATTTCTTGTTAGCTCACTAAGCTTTGCAGTTCTCTTTTCAAACTCTTCTTTAGTGACCGATTGAAAATTCTTTGGTTTTTCAAAAAAACGAAAAAGAAGATTCCTCTTTTTTGAGTCGTCACCTGCGGCCCTTCTTAAGTAAATAATGACTTTAATGCCTGATTTTAGGAGCCTTCCATCTTTACTCGCTTCTCTAAGCCTTCTAATTCTTTCATCCGCGAGAAGCCTTGCTTCTGGCAGGTCACCCTTAAGAGATTCATGCTCGTTAATGAGCGCATCGTAACCTGAGTTGACGTCATAGAAGAAAGAAATCTCCGTATCGTCGGTTAGTCCATTAAGAAATGATCTAACATCAACCGTAAGGCGGTTAATCTCATCCTCATCCCAGGTTTCAATCGACATGCCATCAAGACATAGGGCTGTTGCAAGTGTGCCATCTGCGAGAACCACTGCATCATCAAAAATGTCCCAATAGGGAAGCTCCCTAGCAAGAGAAGCTTCTTCTTTAAATTCAGCAAGATCTGAATAACGTCTTAAATTTGTCATTGATAGCCTCCCATTTTAATGACTGGCTGATAAGCATCGTCCGTCGGACCAGCAACAAAAACTGTTTCTGAGAGGAGAAATTGAAGGCTATCTTTCAAATAATCTTCTGGTTTTCCGCGCTTTAAAAAATAGAGTCCAGCCGCAAGAAGAATGGTTGCAGCCCAGACCATGACTGGCTTTAGTGGGGTCATGCCAAAGATAAAATTACTCACCGCAAGATAAAGAAAGATTAGAAGAATGTCAGCTAGCTCAAACCCAGCGATTTTCGTTTTCATCTCCAGACATCTTGGAACTTTCGACGTAAGAAGATCGGACATAAGTCGTGGCCCTCCCTTAATAATTGGTTAGAAGTTTGGCGCGATGAATTTCGCGCCAAGCCCCTAATTCCAACTAGTTCACAGTTTGCGAGATGAAATCGACAATC
>CAILAO010000286.1 GCA_903832105.1 uncultured Pseudomonadota bacterium
AAGAAAAAAAGGAGCAAAAAAAAGAAAGAAACCACTACGACTACTGCTTTTTATCCCAAAGAACTAAAATCCCGCCCCCGAACCACCATTATCCTTTTCGGCTCCGGTTCCCTTATCCCCTACAGCCGGAGCCCATCTGGGACAGAGCTATCGCTGGATGCAACGTAACTACGTGTATTTAGTCAGGGAGGGTGTTATAGCCTTCCGGGTCCCTAAAGACTCTCCTAAAGGCCATCTCATGTTTGATAGAAGCAGTCTGGACCGGTATATGGACTTGTGCCGGATCAAAGCTGATTTGAGACCTCTGGGTGACCTACCCAAAGGTCAGCAATCATCACAAAATTAGCAAGGCGTTATTAATAAACAAGTTATGAATATAAAGACGATGAGCCAGATAGGGGGTGTTAACAGTGGTTGTTAACAGAATAGAGGGAAATCAGTTCTTTTTGCGGGACTGGAGGGCCTTGATAACAATCATTTCGACTTCTTGGGACAGTGTCCGGAAGCCTTCCTTGGCTCGTTTCTCGAGGCCCTTCTTGACGGAAGGGGTAAACCTGACCGTTACGATTTCGGTTTTCTTTTCGCTCATAATCGGGAGTCTAACAAAGTTTACTTGATATGACAATGTAACTATTGTATACTATAGCTACACAAGGAAGGTGAACATGGCATGCATCTTTAAGCGAAACAAAACATGGTATGTCTCATATGTTGACGCCGGACGGCAGATCGTTAAGAGCCTGAAAACCGCCGATGAGAAGCTTGCCCGGTTCCTTAAAAAGGAATATGAGGTCAAGATCAAGAGGGGCGAGGTTAAAGGTGAGAGACGCATTTCAGTGGAGTTTTTTTGTAAGGAGTATCTTGAGGATGTATCGTACAGAAAAAAATCGACCAATGTCGCGGACTATTGCAGGGTTAAAGAGTTTTTGAGCCATCACGGCAAGAAAACGATCAATAGCATCAACCGTGACGATATCCAAAGTTATTTGCGCCGCTTTGAAGAAATGTCGCCCAAGACCTATAACGAGGCGATAGGGATCATTAAACGATTCTTTCGACCTGCGGTCGAGAGAGAGTATATTCTCAAAAATCCTGCGGATGGATTTCATCGCAAGAAGGTTCCGCAATCGCTCCCGCGTTTTCTTACCGATGAGGAATATATGATGCTCGAGAATCTCTCTGTTGATGCTGGGATCTTCCCGATCGTCGCAACGGCCCGCTATACAGGCTTGCGACTCGCGGAATTATTGCATCTGGAATGGCAAGACTTTGATTTTGAGCGGAAACTTGTGCGGGTCCTGAATAAGCCTCAATTCGGACATACCGTTAAGAATTATCAGGTCCGGGTGGTTCCGATCTCGGAGGAGCTTAAAGAAAAGCTGGCGCCATATATCCGTCAGAAAGGTTTATGTTTTCCTGCGCCTTCCGGTGGTCCTTATAATCACGAAGGACATCGGCGTTTCATAAGGCGCATTATTGATCAATCAAAACTCCGCGAAGGCCGCCGTATGGGCTGGCATGACTTCAGACATACTTTCGCATCCCGCCTCGCCCAGCAAGGCGTGTCCTTATACAAGATCTGTAAATGGCTCGGCCATGCCGATTTCAAGACCACTCAGATCTATGCGCACTTTGCACCGGTCTACGATAACGACATCGAAAAGCTGACTATCGTTCCAACCGAAGCTCCTGTCGGAGCAAGTGCTTAATGGTCATGCAAGAACTCCTTACGATAAATGAACTCGCGGCCAAGCTGAAAGTTTCACCTTGGACCATCAGGGCATGGTGTAGCAAGAAATTTATTCCCTATTTCAAGCTTCGGGGTTGTGTCAGATTCCAGGAGCGGGAGATCGACCTGTGGTTGAAGAAGAACATCAGCCATGGCCGTTCTGTTTACCGGCTTCGAATCGAAGCGGCAATGGGTTCAAAGAATGGAGGAATTCAGGCCGATAATAGTTAGAAGTATTATAGCTGTAACCGTATACGCTGTAATAAGTTGTAGTTATAACAAAGGATAAATGTCATTCAGCTATTGAAAATATCGCTTTTAAGTGATATTATTTTGTTAGGAGGACAAGACAATGCAACCCTATATCAGTAACCTACAATCGATGAGTGAGATGCCGGAGTGGTTAAGGCATGTCTCCATAGGTTCGCAAATCAGGCAAATACGCGAAGCTCTTGGTATGACACAACAACAGCTTGCGGTGAGGAGCCATCTGCAGCAAGGTGTTGTCGCGGAGATTGAAAGCGGAAAAAGGAAGGACCTTTGTTTAACTACGATCGCCAGATTGGCTGAGGGCCTGAATTGCCAACCGGTGGTTCAGCTTGTCCCCCAAAGAAAGATCGCAGATATGCTGGATGAAAAAAGCACAGCCCTGGCTGAAAAGATCGTTTCGGCATCATCGGGATCAGCGGCGATCGAGTTGCAAATGCCTCACAGGAGTGTTATAAACAGCGAGATCAATGAAATTAAGAAGGATATTTTAGAAAAACACAGGTCGAGTTTATGGCGAAAAATATAATTAGCGACAGTGAAGAGGGCCAGACTCCGCTCGATGATGTTTCCGGCCTGCTCGTTGATGTGAAGAGCCGGCGGGAATTGAATGACCTTGAGTTCAAGAATAACAGTTCCGCCGCAAGAAAATACCTGCTCAAAAGGCTGACCGGAAAGTCGGCCCCGTTCACATATAAATGGCTGCAACAGGTCCACAAGGATATGTTCGGCAAGGTTTGGCGATGGGCAGGGACCGCTCGTGATACGGACCTGAATATCGGTGTTCCCAAAGAGAAGATCGGATCGGAGATCCATAAGCTTTTTTATGATCTGGGACAATGGGAAATGCGGAAGGACCCACCGGTAGAAATAGCGGCGAGGATCCATCACCGGCTAGCTCTTATTCATCCATTCCCTAATGGTAACGGACGATGGGCAAGGATGGTTGCAAATATATATCTGCATAGGCATGAATTACCAATAGTGAAATGGCCTGAGGATCAAAAGATCTTCAGACCAAAATACCTGAAGGCGTTAAAAGCCGCAGATACCGGCGATCACGGGCCTTTCTTGAAGCTGCACGAAGAGTATTGGCAACCTTCCTGAACCGCCTGACATCGAATAGCCAGACCCTTTTATAGCCTCCCCAGCCTGGATCGATATTATTATTGTAAGCGGACGATAGTCCGTTTATAATTATGTCATGCCGAAACGTATCGATTTTCCGGAGGTTATCTCCAAGCTCAAAGACTTCTATGCCTCGCGAAAGCGTCTGCCCAGCTACGCCGAGATCCAATCCCTTCTTGGATATAGCTCTAAGGGTGGGGTTTCTGTCCTCATGGCGCATCTGCTCAAGCGTGGGATCCTGAAGCGTGACGCAAAAGGCAAGTTCGTACCCACTCCGATGCTAGAAGGCGGCATCAAACTTCTCGGGACCGTTCAGGCGGGATTTCCATCTCCCGCGGAAGAAGAATTGATCGATACGCTTTCACTCGATGAATTCCTGATCAAGAATCCTCAGGCTAGCTATCTTGTTAAAGTAAGTGGAGATTCCATGATAGATGCAGGGATCATGCAAGGTGACCTCGTGATCGTGGAGCGAGGTCGGCAACCCCGGCATGGAGACATCGTGATCGCGCAAGTGGATGGCGAATGGACCATGAAGTATTATGAAAAGCACGGCTCAAAGGTTTTACTCCGGGCCGCGAATAAGAAATATTCACCGATCGAGCCTAAAGCGGAACTCGTGATCGGCGGGGTTGTGGTCGCAAATGTCCGCAAGTATAAATAGACCTCTCTCAATCAGTTCATTCCCCAGTCCAATCATACACATCGATTGTGATGCCTTTTTCACGTCCGTGGAGCAGGCTCTCCACCCCGATCTTAAAGGGAAGCCGGTAGTTACCGGAAAGGAGCGAGGGATCGTTGCCTGCGCGAGTTATGAGGCGAAAGCGCTCGGTGTAAAGCGTCCTATGCGCCTTTGGGAGGCTAAAAAGATATGTCCCCAGCTTATCTGCCTACCAAGTGACTACGAGACTTACAGTCTCATTTCAAAGCGTATGTTTGAGATCATCCGCCGTCTTACTCCCACGATCGAGGAATATTCGATCGATGAGGCATTTGCCGAGCTTTCAGGCCTAAGGAGACTTCATAGGGCTGGGTATGCGGATATTGCATGGAACATTAAACAATTGGTTCAAAAGGAACTTGGATTTACGGTCTCTGTAGGCCTAAGTGCTTCCAAGACGCTTGCGAAGATAGCCTCCAAGGAAAAGAAGCCGGATGGATTCTTTGTGCTGCGGGCGAGTGAATTGCATCTATTCCTTCCCAAGGTGGCGCTTGAGCGTGTTTGTGGGTTTGGACCGAACACAGTAGCTCTACTTGAGAAGCAAGGGATAAGGAGCGTTTGGGATTATGTAATGCGGCCTGAAGCATGGGCGCAGAGACTGCTTGGGAAGATCGGTGTTGAGCTGTGGCATGAGCTGCGCGGAGAGGCTGTCTATCCGATCGTAATGCAGGAAAAAGATGATTATGCATCGATCAGCAAGACAAAGACCTTTACACCGCCTTCGTCAGAAAAAGATTTCGTGAAGGCCCAGCTTGTCCGGAACCTTGAATCAGCTTTCATAAAAATGCGGCGTCACAAGTTGCGGGCGAAAAAGGTGTGCATCTTTCTTCGTGATCAAGAATTCCATTCTTCAGGGATCGAAGGGGCATTTGACCGGAGCACATCCTCTACGCTCGATGCGGTTAACATTGTGAGCGATTTATTTGAAAGGATATTCTCTCCGGGGACAGCGTATCGATTGACCGGCATCGTGCTTTCGAAAATGGAAGCAGACAGGACGGTCCAGTACGACCTATTCGACGATGTTCCGAAGATCGAATCAATGAAGCGGATCGATCGCGTGTTGGATGGGGTTAATGAGCTGTACGGCAAACATGCCCTGCATCTAGGAACCTCATTATGGCTTGGGAAACATCGCCAGCATGTGGCCGGCAGAGGCGATCTTCCTGAGCGCAAAATGCAACTGCTGAAAGGCGAAACTTACCGTCAGCATCTTGGGATTCCTGTTTGGAATGTGCGTGTTTAGACCTTCAGGAATTATCTAGCTACGCCCAATTCGCACTGCTTACGATGAAGATATAGAACAACTATCAATTAGTCGATATAATCAACCTGCGATGGGATCAACTTTAACAACAAAGGTGCATGACCAATGCCAAAGAAATTAATTTCAATAACTCCCGCAGTCCTGGCGTGGGCGATTGAGGAGTCAGGCTACACTAAAGAGCAAGTAGCTGAAAAAATTGGCGTTGAAATTAATCGTTTTAACCAGTGGATTCTTGGTAGCGACAAACCCAGCACGGTTGAATTTTCTAAATTAACAACACTTTTAAAACGTCAGCCGATTATCTTCCTTTTACCCAAACCGCCAAAGGTCAAGAAAACGGATGTTGAATTTCGGCATCCTCTTAATTCAAATAGAAAAAAATTCAATCCCATTGAGCAGCGATATCTAAGGGAGACCAACAGGCTCCAAAAATTCTTGAAGCCTATCGTTGAAGAACTACATACTGAATCTAAGCCGCTTCCCGTCTTTAAATTACTGGAAGACAAATGCAATATTGCTAATTATGCCAAAGAAGCCTATGGGTTTCTTGGAGTATCAGCAGAAATTAAAGAAACGTGGACAACTCCTAGCCAAGCTTTTAAGGGCTGGCGATTTGCGATGGAAGAAGTAGGGATTATGGTGTTCTGTTTTTCCCTTAAAGAGGACTCATGCCGAGGGTTCTCATTGTGGCACGAGAGTATACCTATCATCGTTATTAACACCTCGTGGAACTATCAAGCGAGGCTATATACCCTTTTCCATGAATTTGGCCACTTGCTTACCAGAACAAATTCTGTCTGTGTTGAAGAAAAAATAAGTTCGAAAGAATATCTAAAAGACAATGATAAGGTTGAAAGGTGGTGCGAGAGTTTTTCCGCCTCATATTTAATGCCTGACGATGAAATAGAATTATATCTGGCGAAAAAAATAAAAATTATTAAAGGTCAAAAAATTAACGACCTGAAGGTAGCTATTACGATATGTAACCATTTCAACGTAAGTTTACGAGCTGCAGTGCTGAAATTAATTGATCTTGGTTATTCTGATTGGACCTTATACTCAGAAATCCCACCCTACAATGATAGAAAAAAGAAAGGTGGTAAACCTCCCAAAGAGCCTCGTAATAGGTCGATCATTAGATTCGAAGAGTACGGAATCCGAGTGCAACACATACTCGTTAAGGCCGTCGATCGTGACATAATAAGTTCTTCGGAAGCCCTGTCATTTATCGATGCGCCTTATGCGTATCTTGAAACGAAACATCGCGGTCGCTACTGATGAGTATGACCAGCACAGCATGGGTGATTGACACCTCCTCCCTTATAGCCCTCCATCGCCGAAGTAATATTTCTAGTGACAAACAGCAAAAGATTTTTGAGAATTTATCAAAGCTAGTTGAAGATGAACAACTTTATTTCCCTAAGCAGATAGTAAAGGAGTTGGAACGTCAGGAAGGTAAGGAAGATCCGGTGTACCTTTGGGCAAAGAAGAACGAAGTGAAAGCCTGCTCTATGACGCCGACACTTGACAGCCCTCATATTCAAGCTGTCTTGAATCACCCGCAAGTTAGTACAGTTATTGATACAGAAAAAGTAACAGACTCCGATGAAGCCGACCCATACATATTAGCAATGGCTTTGGCGTTGCGAGATTCAAAGAGATTTCGATTGGTGACCGTGATAACACAGGAAACAAAAGATATGCCTAACAAGTTATCACTCAATTCTGCCTGTGGTTTGTTGGAACTTGTTAGTTTACCGATACTCCCGTTTCTTAGGCAGCAGTCACTAATTTCGTAAATTGTTAACACAATATGTTAACAATTTCGATGGAAAACGATGGTATAATGCGGTCAAGGTTGGTTAATTGTTCTTTAAGAAAAATAGCGGTAAGTGAATGTGATGCGGCGAGTTCGGATAATTTCGGACAACATCAGTAAATTTTTCTTGGGCGCCTCATAACCCAAAGGTCGCAGATCACCATGGTGGGGCCATTTGAAC
>CAILAO010000287.1 GCA_903832105.1 uncultured Pseudomonadota bacterium
CCAGTCGTGAAGCGTTCTGTAGTTCCAGGATGTAGAGACCTTAAGCTCACTAACCCCAAGAACCTTGTCGGCATCATCAAGAGCCTTGAATAATACACCGATTTGTTCGCTGGTTAAAGAAGGTGGGGTGAATTTACCAGAACCACTGCACTTCGGGCAATTATGAGGATTCAAGGCTATGGCTGGACCCGTGCTTGTCGTTTCACCCTTTTCGGCATCTTCAAGATTCGCGTTGGAAAAATTTGCCCCCTCAAGATTGGCATTCCATAACGACACCTGCCTCAAATCGGCATTCTGAAAATTGGCGTCTTTTAAATTTGAATAAGAAAAGTTTGCTGCACGAAGATCACAATTAGAGAAGTCGATTTTAATGAGATTGGCTTTTCGCATATCTAGACCACTAAGGTCTTTTGATATGGCTAGAAGTTCGAGTACTTCTTTTCGCGTCAATGTAACGAGCTTTTTCGATTCTTTCGTCATGAAATCCCTCTGCAGCAATTTAATAACAATTTAACGAACTAATATCACGAGATCCCCACGGCCGCTATCGCGGCCTCGGGATACAATTTTGCCGAAAAAGTTCCTTTTCGGCAAAATCTAACTACTTCATCATTGCAATCATTAAATCGACCATACGATCACTGAAAGCATACTCGTTGTCATACCACGACATGACTTTAATCATCGTGCCATCCATGACAAATGTATTTGCACTATCGACAATGCTTGAATTCAGATTGCCGTTAAAGTCGCAAGAAACGAGAGGTAGATCGCTCACAGCCAAAATCCCCTTAAGAGCTCCATTGGCAGCTTCTCTGAGGGCTTGATTGACTTCTTCCACAGTCGTTGTTTTCGAGACTTCAAAGACAACGTCAACAAGAGAAACATTGGGAGTTGGTACGCGAATCGCGAGCCCATTCAACTTCCCTTTCAGCTCTGGAAGCACGAGTCCCACGGCCTTAGCGGCTCCCGTAGTCGTCGGAATCATACTCAACGCAGCGGCGCGGGCGCGTCGAAGATCTTTATGCGGGAAATCGAGTGTATTCTGATCATTCGTGTAAGAATGAATAGTTGTCATAAGACCCCTCTTCACTCCAAATTTCTCATGAATGACTTTTGCAACCGGTGCTAGGCAGTTTGTGGTGCAACTTGCACAGGATACAATTTTATGTGATTTTTCTAACTTATGACTATTCACGCCCATGACGACCGTGATGTCTTCATCTGTTGCTGGGGCCGAAATCAAAACTTTAGCAACACCAGCTTTTAGATGCTCTTCGGCATCCTTTTTCTTTGTAAATTTACCGGTACACTCAAGAACTATATCGACATTTTTACTTTTCCAAGGGATTTCGCTTGGCGATTTGATCGCTGATACTGAAAACTTCTTCCCGCCGACGATCAGATTCTCATTATCAGACGTAACTTCTTTATCCCAAGTGCCGTGAACACTGTCATACTTTAAGAGATGTGCGAGTGTTTTTGCATCGGTCAAATCATTAATGTGACAAATCTCGACATCTTTCGCTCCACGCTCCATGGCGCGTCGAAATACCAGTCGTCCAATACGCCCAAATCCATTGATCCCAACTCTGACTGTCATGACTTCCTCCTGCTCTTTGAAAGAAAAACACAGCGACTTCGATGGGGTCGAATCACTGACATTACACCTAGTATGGAAGGTATATCACAAGTAAGCCAAAAGAAACCAGCCCGGATCGTGGCTTGCTTTTTTTTGCGCTAGCGAAACCGTGACGCGGCGTTTTAAAGCTCTTGCCACGCTACCCATAAACTCATAACCGCTTAATATTATTAGGGTGTATACTCAATTAGCTTGAAAACTTTGTCAATCTTAGATTTCATCTTAATCTTCGACTTATAACTTCAACGTGATCTCTTTCTAAAAACTTTAGCTTTGACTCTCACGCTGTATTCTATATAACCGCTTAATAATATACATTTATTTTCGTAGACG
>CAILAO010000288.1 GCA_903832105.1 uncultured Pseudomonadota bacterium
CAGAAGCAATCTCGATACCTATGAAATTACGCCGTATCTCCGCTGCCGCAACGCCTGTTGTTCCGCTTCCCATCATAGGGTCTAAAACAATGTCTCCTTCGTTTGACCATGAAATAATGTGGTCTTTTGCCAACTGGACGGGAAAAGGAGCAGGATGGACATTTTCCCCACGTTGTCTTTGTGGAAAAATTTCCCATACATTGTATCTTTGACCGAATTCAGCAACAGTATACCCTTTACTTGGGCGTGTTTTGCCGTCAGCGTGTCTATTCATCAAGTGACTTCGGGTATCCCCTGCCCACTTATTAGGTTTATCTTTAATCGGATTAAAGGTTTTAGGGGATGCTTTTGATAGGACAAACATATATTCAAAAACAGGAGCATACCTTGTTTTCAAAGACCCTACGTTATGACGAGGGAAAGCGCGCGGCTGAAACGCTATTTTTTGACTATCACAGAGAGCATGGTCTGCGGATCAAGATTGCGCGAATTTTTAACACCTACGGACCAAGAATGCATCCTGAAGATGGGCGCGTTGTCAGCAACTTCATCGTGCGAGCGCTGAAAAATAGGCCTCTCGCGATATATGGGGATGGTTCGCAAACGCGCTCTTTTTGTTACGTCGATGATCTTGTCGAGGGTTTTATCCAGCTCATGGAAAATACCAACGATCAATTCATGGGGCCCGTCAATCTCGGAAATCCTGGAGAGTACACTATGCTTGAGCTTGCTGAAAAAGTCAAAAAGCTGACCAACTCTCGATCCGAACTGGTTTTTCAGGAATTGCCGGCGGATGATCCTAAACAAAGATGCCCTGATATTTCTTTGGCCAAAGAAAAGCTGGGATGGCGGCCGAAGGTGAGTCTTGACGAGGGACTTAAGCGCACCATCGCATACTTTGATGAGTTACTAACCGTGTGAAGATAGCGGTTGATTATTCCGTTCCGTAATTTTGGCTTTATACCATGTTTTCGAATTTCATGAAGAATGGGTGAAAGGTTGTTTTTATAAAATTCTTTTTCAGAGTACGTCACAATATCAAAATCAAAGCCGTTTTTTCCCGCCAACAACAATAGTCGCCATCACTTTAATGTCGATTACAGGCCCTCTGTGTCAAATAGGGTGTTACAGTGAGCGGCGTCAAATTATTTGATCGGAAGCCAGCTTAAATCCAAAATCAATTTGCGACTGTTTAGTGCCACCCAGGCAAATCTTTGGCTATGTTTTGCGCAAAAACAAAAATCCTGAACGATTCGAAATTGAGTTCTCGAATAGGTTTGGCGTGATGGCGCTCAAGCAAATCCCACTTGATTTCGTTTGCTTCTTGCGTGGTCAACAAAAGGAATGTTTCGCCTTGCCAAGCTTCTGGGCGATACCACCTATTTGACGCCCACCACAGCATGGGCATTGGCAAGCCACCATCAATGACGATCTGCCGAACCAGGACCTTCTCGTCACTGAGGACGCTAAGGATACCTGCATTCCAGTATGAGGCGTAGCCATAACGCAAACTGCCGGATTTCACCGAGTTGACCCAGGTGATTTCACCTTATTGACCCCTCCCCAAAAACGGACCGAAGGGACGCGCCAATTGTAATTTCATGTGGGGTCAATCTCTGTCAAGATCTTTTCCTCCGATAGCACCTTTTTTTCTCCGATAAGACTCGCCCCTCATTTGGATTACGATCGCTCGTGAAACGATCCTGTCAGTGACAGCCTCGCAGGTTACAGGATCGGCGATTACCTCGTTCCAGTTGGCGGCTGGAAGTTGGCTGGTAATGATTGTCGGTTTGCCTTCGCCACGTTCGTCGAGGACATCGTAAAGATCCTGAAATTGCTGCGCAGAAAGCGGCTTGATCCCAAAATCATCGAGAATCAGAAGCTCGCACGCCGCAAGCTTTCTCACGATATGCAGATAGGTTCCCTTGGCTCGTGCGAGCATCATTTGTTCGATGAGCGCGTTCATTCGAAAAAAGAGAGTGGTAACTCCATTTCGGCAAGATGCGTTTCCAATGGCTGATGCCAAATATGACTTGCCTACGCCAGTCGGCCCAAGAATCACGATATTCATACCATCCCTGATGAAGCGACCAGACGCCAAACCGGCAATCTGCTTCTTATCAAGCCCTCTGGATGTCGTGAAATCAATTCCTTCCATGCAAGCTGGTTGTCGAAACGCCGCCTTTTTGAAGTATAGGACAAATAAACACCCATCGCTAATCTATTTGAGAGGTCCTTGGCCGGTTTATGTTGTCTCAAAACCCTTCGTTTTTGAGACAAGTAGCCTCGAAGTACCCGGAAGGATCGCCTCCCGAGCGTTTCACGCGAGGGAAAACAAATACATGGCCTCACAAACCCCAATTAGAATAAAGCTTCGCCGTCCTTCGAGACATGCGAAGCTTGTTGGGATGCCTATTTGAGTTCCTTATGAATCTGGTTCGTAAGAGTAGACCAGCTCATTTTTGTTCATAATCGGGGGAGGTCGTGGTAACGGACGAGACCTTGGCATAAGAGGGATACCGAGTGCCAGGAGAATTGCCCGGGCAGCGATTCCGTTGTCGACAATTGCGATCCTTCTCATTTTTCCACCGCAAATCTGACATTCTTCAAGATCAATCGAAAATGTTCGCTTGAGAAGTTCAGCCATCAAGGTTCTCTGCCTCTTTATCGCATCCTTTCCCGCCGGACTTTGCTCGTCGACTTTTGGTTTGGGCACAATGAGATCGCGTACTTTTGAATTGGGTCCAAAAACCCCGAAAAACCTTACTAGATGGCCTTTGGGCGGGGGAATTATCGAGGCCAATTTTTCTAGCAGCTCAAGTGGAGAGAAGATGACGTGGGTTGTATTGTTGGCCCACGGTGTTTTTAGCTCGTATTTGATTTCGCCAGCAGGAGTAAGAGCCATCCTTTCGAGTGACAAAGGAGGACGGGCCACGTATCGGACAAGGCGTTCAAGTTTCCAGCGTTGGTGTCCTTTGACGAACACGTTAGCGTGAAGGGAAAAGCCGTTGACCGATGCGCACAGTGGCGAGACGATTTCCGGTTTCTCGTCCGCCAAGCCAAATCCACGACCGATACGAATCGTGCGGACAGGGAGGCCAGCTCTGGGACCGAGGGCGATACGATTGATGATTGATGCCCCAACGCACTCTTCATGAACTGAAAGTTCTTCGTTTTCACCGATGAGCGGCGGCTCGTTTTCGGAATCGCCGTTACTCTGCAAAAATCCTGCCCGGCGAAGAAGTTTGATTTGCCTGCGGGCAATGTGTTGCACGACATCGGCGATCTCATCGTTTGTGGGCGGGTCGATTTCGACGAAGTTCGGATTCCCATCGGCATCGATATTGTAGGCACCATCAAGAAAAAGAATGTGGAGATGGGGGTTGGCATTTATGGCAGATCCTGCCCTCTGAATAAAAAGAACCGCGCCGGTTTGCGGCCGAGTGGCCCCCGCCTGTTTGGCTTTCTTCCTGATAAAAGATGAAATACAGTCGACGGCGATCGTGATGGCTTTGTTGAGAAGCGGGCGGTTTCGTGAGATCCAAAATCTCATGGCAATAGGAAGCGTAAGTACCCATTGCCGCACAGGAGCTTCGGGGAAGACGCTCTCTATGAGATGTGCCTCGGTTTCTGCCATTCGGCGGCCCGCACAGGAGGGGCAGAAGCCTCTTTTTTTGCAACTAAACGCCGCTAAAACCTCGTGGCCACAGTCTTCACACTTAAGGCGCACAAAGCCGTGATCGAGAATTTTGCAATCGAGGAATGCCTCGAATTCGTCGATGACAAAATCAGGAAGACACTTTCCCTTCGCGGTAGTCTGCGCTAGGAAGGTATCTAGATTGTCCCTTACAACCTGGTAGAGGACCGTCTCTTGTGGTGGATGTGGCTGATATTTTGTTGTGGCGGATACCGTATACATGGCGGCGGATCATGGCTGAGTTTTGCCAGTTTGTCCGACGACATGTTGATGTTTGTGATGGATGTCCGCGACGGACATCTTTGTATGCATCCGCCTTTTTTGAGGTGTGTTTGGATTTAAGATAAATTGAGGTAAAAATGGATTTTTGTGTGTTCGTTGTGAGTGTTTTGTAGGCAGTCGGTTAAAAACGAATTCTAACTACTCTGAGGCCTTTTTGTGGTAAAGGAACCCTGCGGGTTAGCCGAGTCCGAAAACGTCGACTAGCATCGCGATTTGAGCGTCGTCCGTTGCTCCCGCCGGAATCAACAGAGAAAAATCCACCAAAACAACATCTCGAAATCCCATCCTGGATTTTTTCTTCCACGCCGGCAAGATCTGAAACGGGATGATTTCAACGGCGCGGATGCCGCTTCCTTCCGATCTCGCTCGGTATCGCCCAAAACCTGGTACGGGATCAACAATCCTTCTAGATAGCTTGACATAAGTACCTCTTTAGGAGTACTAATCCTCGCTGAGGTAGTGATGATCCGAAGGGTTGAAATATCGAGCGCGGCCGCAAAAGACCTAAAAAAGGTTCCTGCTCGGATCGTTGAAAAACTCGCCATCTGGATTGGAATGGTTGAGGAAAGCGGATTGGAGACGGTCCGGATGATTCCTGGTTTTCACGATGAGCCGCTGAAGGGTCGACGCAAGGGACAGCGATCGATTCGGTTGAGTTGCCACTATCGAGCAATCTACGTGCTGATGTCCGACAACAGTATTCGTTTTGTTTTAATCGAAGAGGTGACCAAACATGAGTACTGAAGCCATTCGTCGAGTGAAGAAAAGCGCTGCACTGCGTTATCTTGAGAAATTAATAGGAGGTTCTCTTACGATGGGGAAAATTTTGAGGTCTCTTCGCGAATGTGACGAAATCACTCAACAGGAATTCGCTGAATGCCTTGGAATCTCGAAACAGAATCTCTGCGATATTGAAAAAGGCCGAAAATTTGTAAGTTCCGCACGCGCGGCCGTATTTGCAGAACGTCTTGGATTTCCTGCAGCCTTTTTTATGAAGGTTGCTTTGCAAGAGGAACTTGATCGCATCGGTTCCCGCGTTAAGATTAAGAGTATCGACGCAGCCTGAATCTCCTTTGCTCCATAAATCCGCACTCGCTTGAGTTTGTCATTGTTTAGCGGCCAACGCAGCAGATTCTCTTCTGTCAGCCTTTGCGACGCTTCGGTAAAGTGTCGCTCGTGAGATGTGTAAGGCCTCACAGACATCGTCAATGCTGTTTTGAGGATCATGCATGAGGTAACGAGCAATATCGACTTGCTTGGGGTCGAGTTTGGCTGGTCGTCCGCCGCAGCGGCCACGAGATCTTGCCGCACGAAGCCCGGCTTGAGTGCGTTCAACGATGACCTCCCTCTCAAATTCCGCAAGAGCTCCAAATATGTGAAAGACAAGACGTCCTCCGGTCGTTGTTGTGTCGAGATTTTCCTGAAGGCTTTTGAAGCCTATGTTTTTTGAAGCAAGCGTGTTTACTATTTCAAGAAGGTGTCGAAGAGACCGCCCCAGGCGATCAAGTTTCCAGACAACCAGCGTGTCACCCTCGCGCATAAACGCCATGGCCGCCTTAAGCCCCTTACGTTCGTCGGCTACTCCGCTGGCGGTATCGTCAAAAATCGTTTCGCATCCAGCTGTCTTGAGAGCGTCCGTTTGGAGTGCAAGGTTTTGATCAAATGTAGAAACGCGGGCATATCCGACGAGCATGACATTCTCCTGTCTCGAAAATTAGACCTACTTGCAGTATAGAGATTTTGATTTCGAGATCAAGTATTGAGAACAAAGAGTCGCTGCTTTCAGCATTCGACGTGGCGTACAACACATCCGTCTCAAAAACGGCCATTTATGCGACGAGAGAAGAACGCGACCTCATTACGCCATGGCGTAACCCCGATGGCGATCGCTAATGACCCCTATGCCGGTTTTCTGTTCCATTGCTACCAATCCCCATCTGGACGCTCTTTTATGTATCGCTTTGTCTGATCCTTTTACAGTCTAAAAGCTCAAGGAATACGTTGGAAACAAGAAATATGGATCTATAAAAACCAATCAAATCAACGGTATAAAAATTTAATTCAAATATTTATACCGTTATATCGATAAATGGTATAATATTTGAATGGGATTTACTTTTGGTGTTTGGTAGGTCGCGGATGATTGAAAACTTTGGAAATAGAATTGCAAAAGATATTTGGGAAAAGGAGTTCTCAAAGAAACTACCAAATGAATTGAGTGAGCGTGCAAAAGCTCTTTTGACGATCATGCACGCCACATCAAACTTAAGTGAATTGCGAGCAAAGGGAGAGCCACCAAGTCTTAGGCTGCATCAACTAAAAGGGGATCGTAGTGGTCAATTGGCAATTGACATTAACAAAACTTCTGGTTGGAGAATTACGTTTAGGTTCGAAAACGGAAAATTCCTTGATGTAAAAATCGAGGACTATCATTGCTGAGGTGAGATATGCCTGTAAAAAATCAAAAACCCATGCATCCCGGAAAAGTGCTAGCTTCGATCTTTATGCAAGATCACGATTTAAACCAAACAAAATTGGCGGAAAAACTGGGATGTACCCCTAATAAAATAAATGAGATCGTGAATGGAAAAAGAGGTGTTACACCTGAATTTGCGCTTCAGCTTGAGGACCTGTTTGGTTTAAGCGCGTCAGTGTGGGGTAGAATGCAAGTCGAATACGATGTTTGGGTGGCGAGAAAAAAGAAGAAAGCGAATAGAAGTACGGGCGGCGGAGCTAACATTCCACCGACACCAGTTGCAGCAAAAGAATGTGGAAGTTAAAATCAAGTAACCATAACCAGTTTAGAAAAATTTGTTTCGCGGTCGACCTCGCTTATTTTATACCTCTGCGCATTTATTAAGCAAATCGCAGCAAATGCACCTAATCGCCACCTGAGTCGCCTCTCTCCTCGGCGAATACCTCCGGATACCAAACCTCGGAAAAACCCCGTGGAATTCAAATTAACAAGGTCTGTTACGTCTTGCTTCCTCATTTAATTCAAAAAACTTCCTTAAACCCGAATTTTGTCTTAAAAAATGAGAGTTCCAATTATTGATGATCTTTCATCGATCAAATTTTAAATCTAAATCTTTCCCCCAAAACCTCTCTTGCTCTTTTCGGAACTCTTCTTTTTTGTCGCGCCTGTTTCATGCCCTCGCCTATCCCGAAATCAAAATCTACTGGCTCATAAGCCAAAAAATTTGATCTCCCTCCCAAAATCCCTGCCTCTGTTCAGTTCCCTCTCAAAGTTAGTTTCAAACAGATCCCTCTCCCGAGAAGTCATTTTCTTGAAAGCGTTTTCTCTAAGGTTTTTAGCAGTGCGTTCGTCTTCTCGCTGGACTCTAAACCATTGGTCAGCTTTTTTTCCAAAGATGTCAAAGAAATCTCGTGAGAGTTCTTTGAAGACGTTAATTCCACGCTCAATCTCTCCAAAAACCCTTCCTCTAGTCTCCTCAAGTCTTGACTGTGCGCCTCCTCTAAGCCTTCCAAAAGCTGATACCACCCCCTGTTTAAGTGAACTATTATCCCGATCAATTCCTCTTGGCTCATACTCTTTAGCTCTAATAGATCCGCCTCGCTGATCTCTCCCATTTTGCTCAATATGTCCATGTTGATCTCTCCAACTCGTGATCATTTCTTTTCGAACGTTGATTTCATCCCGTCCTTTTTGAGCCACTCCTGATAGGCCTTCCAATACTTTTTCGCTTCGTCCGGGCGTTCGTTCACGATGAATTCCCAGAAAAGAGACCTCTCGATGAGGAGCGCCTCCCGCCTCTCGTCCGGAACCTTGAGTTTCGCGTGCATCTGCCACCCCGAAAAAGATCCGATGAAAAAGACTGCTGCCACCAACCCCCATAGCAGGCGATAAATCCTTTTTTGTGCTCGGTCCCGCTCCTGTGACTCCTCGCGAAGCTTCTGAATTTGATCCCGAACTAAATCTGGATAACTTAGAGCCTTCCCCACCAGCTCCTTTGACGAGCGCTCGACCGATCTCTCCAAGTCGCGAAGCCCCCGAAGACTTATCTGCAAATTCGTCTCGGCCTCGCTTGCCCGGTGCATGAACTCCTTCTCCAAACTCACGAGATTGAGGCTCACGGCCCCGATTGTCTTTGATAGATCGGCCATCCTCGCCTGGAGTTCCTTGGACGAAATCTCTTCCTCCCTTTTTGTCCGTATACTCGCGGCAAGGCTCTCTCCCCCAACCTCGCTCGATGGTTTGTCTGCTGTAGTCACTGCCAAGCCTCCCCTCTCTAATTGCCCGTTGTTTCCCATTTTGATCGGAAAAATGGTACGTGAGTTTTTTGTCTTTACCCCTCTCGGAAAAACTTACACCTTGCTCCAAAATATTTTTCTTGTACTCAGAAAAATTTGAGGCCCCACTCCTGGAAATTGAAATTCTTTGTTTAAGATCTTCCGTCCAAAGGTAGCAACTAGGATCTCTTTGGTAGATTCTCTGAGCCTGATCCGGGATCCTATCTCTAACTTCCCGCCTCTGAGTTACGCTGAGTCCATGCCTCCGGTCGATGTCGTCTTTGACGAAAAAAGACCTCTCTAGGTCTTTGGGGCCTTGTTGGTACTTTCTCCCCGTCTCAGAATGAACGGTGTTCCAGACAATGTGTACGTGGGGGTGCTTTCTGTCGCGGTGAACAAAGCAGGCATAGTCATGCCCTGGTGCCAAACTCTCCGCAACCTCCCCTCCGATTTTAAGAAGCTTTTCGTTTGTGATATCTTGAGAACTGCTATCCCCAGGATCGAGATTATAGCTTGCGTGGTAGTACTCTCTCCCTCCAGCCTTTGAAAATTCCTGCCTCGTCATATCCCACGCCTGAGCGAGCTGGTTTTTCTCCTCAACCCCGAGATTACTTGACCAGGCAACGCACTTTTGGGCTCCATTGTGTTCTTCAAGCCCGTAGTACTTGATCGCAGCTTTCGCAGAAGGACCGCATGAAAACTTGATAACGCTCATCTGCCAGACATCTCCATGACACGTCGCATAAGTTCTCGGATATCAGAGGTAGCCCCCTCCAATTCTCCAGGCTTCAGCATCCCAGTATGGGCATATTTGGAAAGTTGGTTAATGTTTCTTGCCATCCCGGAAATCTGCCGCCACATGTCTTTTTGAATCTCGATGTCGAGCATTCCGCTCCGCCTAGGAAGCTTTTTTATGGAGGCTAGCCTAAGAAAGCTGGCCGGGGTCAACCCTAGCTCCTGGGCATTCTCGCTAACTATTTTGTCCTCGTCTAGGCTCAGCCTTACGACGCGTTGGACTGTTCGATCGGTGCGGGCTCGTCCCATCTTTTTGCCTTCGGGGTGCAGGGGGACACCCCCCTGCAGGGAAAACCTATCTGCTAGCAGATAGTAAGCTTGCGCTCTTAATTAATTCATACTAACATATCTTCCTCACACTTACAAAACAAATTCTTCAAAATCTCTCCTCCTCGCTTAAAAACTAAACCCCGTCCAACTTAAAACTTCTCCTCTACTCTTCCAAAAAATAACATTCGCTCTCCCCAAAAAAAAGCTTCTCTTATTTTGATTTTCTACACACTGTGGATTACAAACCCTCTACCTTTTGAAGCTTTTAAAAAAGCGTATTAATCTCGTTGCGTGACCCTAGTCACGGTCTGTTTTGGACCCGCGGCATCTGTAAAAAAGCTTTTTGTGAACAACCGAAAGAGGACTCGCCCCTAAACGGGTTTTTGGTACCACACTGAGGCAAAAGTGACACATCCTTTAACCAGGAAAGTGATCCGTACCACCCCCACGGAAAGGATGAAAACGTCGCCGAAAAGTAACCCAAGACTTTTTAAAAAGTGGTTGAAAAATTTTAAAATGTGTTTCTTTTTTTGGTGGGCCAGTGACAGGTAGCCCCTATTTTTGTGCCAGCCGCAGTTGGCTACTTGATCCCACCCCATAGGCGGCTGAGTTTTAGTTTTAACTCTGAAAAAGGTTCGATCGAGACTTCCTCCTCATCAGCATAGCTACCAAGAAGCATCCACTTTCCTTCTTGCAATTTAAAAGCTTCAAGGGTCTTTGTATTTGGATCAATGAGCCACACATATGGTACCTCGTACACACCATACAGTGACATCTTTTTGGTGCGATCGATCTTAGCGGTGCTAGGGGAAATAACTTCACAAACCCAATCGGGAATGACATCAATCCAGTTGTGATCCTGCTCATCAGGAAGACGTTCGGCCTTCCAGCCTGCAAGATCAGGAACGAGAATATTCTCCCCGAAACTTACCTCCGCCTCAAAGAGAATAATCCACCCGCCAGGCCCTCCCCTACCGTAGCGGTAAGGCTCGTGAAGCTCTCCGTTAAGCACAGAAGCTGCCTGATTATGTTTCCGCGATGGTCTTGGCTGCGTATGAATTTCCCCATCAATGATTTCTCCAATCATGTTTTCCGGGATCCTATACAAGTCTTCGTAGGTTGCTCTCTTTTTTGCTGTTGTTGACATCTCTTTGTATCTTTCTTGTTGTTACCCAAACAAAACGTCAATCACACCGTGCCAAAATCAAAAGTACGAAATACACCATTCAACCAAAACTACTGAGGAATTTGATCTGGCATTATCCCGATATCCGACACCAATCGGGCCACTTCAGCATTCTCTCTCTTCTTCCTCTCCAAATATTCACGTAAAGCCCGTACCCGGAGGGATTCATAATTCTGCGGCGCGTTATAAACCCCTTCTCGACGAAGAATGCCCATAAAAAAACGTAACGGATCCGTTTGGATTTTCTCATGACTCTTATTGACTTCGAGATCAAAAGAAAAATGAAGTATGGAATCCTGAAGCGTTTTCACATCGATCGAGCCCCACCGATAAAGTTGCAAAATTTGCGGCACCCCAATATGCAACTGAAGATCGGTCAATGGGGAAAGATCAATACTCTCCCATTCTGGAGGAAGACCCGCGTGGGCCGTTCCAGTAGTAGTAGCTTTTAAATTAGATATATTAATACTACTACTACTAGGAGAGGTTGGCTCTAGTTGTGGCTCTAGTTCTGTCCCTACTTTGGCTCCACTTTGGCTCCACTTTGGCTCCGCTTTGGCTCTACTTTCGACTAAGAGGAGGTCTTGGAAAATAGAATCTGTTAGTTCGTATTTTGTCCAACCTGCTCTCCCATCTTTAAACTCAACCCGGCTAATGACACCTTTCTTTTCAAGTCTCTGAATAGCCTTCTTAGTTGCACTAGACGTAGTTTCTAGGAAATTAGAAATATGTTGAATGGAAAGCGGAAAAGTTACGCGACCACGCGATTGTTTACTTGCGTCAAACATGAAAAAAATCAATTTTTTTTGCAGTCCCACAAGTGAAGAAATGGATGACTTTGGCTCCACTTTGGCTCCACTTTGGCTCCACTTTGGCTCATGATGTGGCTCTAGTTGTGGCTCTACTTTCTCCTGTAAGGGAAAATCGCGGCTCCACTTTGGCTCTAGTTCTGTCCCTTTGATATAAGGTTTTTGGCTGGAATTTTCGCAGGTCTCTCGATCTCGCCAAGGCATCACAGGCAGTTTTTTTGGAGAACCGTCTTTGACATCAACGGGTAAGTGGTTCTTTTTTATGTTATTGAGAGAAAGTGCCATATTCAAACCCTCGTGGTAATTTCAACACTTTCTCTGGTTGAAATAGCGTCTAATGAGCTAAATATTTCTTTTCTTTTCGAAGTATTAAGAATCTTGTTCCACACCTCTTGGACGATTTCTCGCATTTCATCGGCAACAAGCGAAGATGGAGCATACTCTGGGAGCGAAAGGTGTGAGGCAATAGCCTCCTCGCCCTGAACAGATTCGCGAATCGCGCCGTTTGTGCATCCAGAAACATTGGATAGATACCACATTCGAATTTCCGAGCTGAGTTTTCGTGTTGAAATAAATTTCGTCGGAACAAAAATATGATCAAAATCACGGCGCGTGTCTTTTTTGAAGTTCTCAAGGTAAGTCTTGAATGCCTTATAGTTTCGGAAGTTGTTGATTTTACACTCAAGAGGTGAAATAAGCGCGTCGCAAGCCATCAATGCATTAGAAATGAGAAGGTTCCAGTTTGGTGGGCAATCGATTATGACCAGGTCGAATTTTTGTTGCAGCGGCGCAATAACTTTGTCACGAAGCCAAAAGTCACGCATCGTTCTGTTCGAAATTGCACGCTCAAGGGCCACAAGATCTGGCGTTTCAGGAATGAAAAAAAGAGTTGGGATATCTGATTGGATAACAATATCGTCGAGCGGTAGTTTGCTGTCTGCAAAATCAGCAAGGCCGTATACTGAACCGAGTCTTGTGATGGCAGCTTCTAGATTTTCGGCATCGTCAAGATCAACTTGGTATCCCAATGCGTTCGTAATATCACATTGCATATCAAGACCTACTATGCAGGTCTTGATATTATGGAGAGCAGCAGCACGACCAAGGTTAAGAGCAAGTGTGCTTTTGAGGACGCCTCCCTTTGTTGTGAAAATAGTGACAACCATTGGAGATTGGGGTTTCTTCATGAAACCATAGCGTTCCCCGATTTGAGGTAATACGTCTATAGTCCATGCTCGCCGAGGATTGCTTTTGCCGCCAGATCGGCATGCTGTTGGAATCAAACCAGAACTCTCGGCTTTGATGAGCGCGCTACGAGAGACGTCTGAGCCGAAGATTTTGATAATTTTTTGGAAGGTATACATTTCATCCATATTTCGAGGCCTTTCAAATATTTTACTTCAATCGGCAGTATAGGTTTAGTGTAACAATTTCAGAAAAAATTACAACCATCGTCGGAAATGAAAAATATGAACAGATCTTTAAAAGACTTTGATCTCATAGAAGTATAGGACAATGTAAGACACCATCGCTAATCTATTTGAGAGGTCCTTGGCCGGTTTGTGTTGTCTCAAAACCCTTCGTTTTTGAGACAAGTAGCCTCGAAGTACCCGGAAGGATCGCCTCCCGAGCGTTTCACGCGAGGTTGGACCCATCTCAGCAGGCCAAACGCTATCAAGCCGAAGCCAAAACGATGCCCAATAAGCCACACCGATCAACAGTAAATCGATAACAAGAAGAATAGCCAGACGCAGCCACCTCCAATACTTCAGGTGAAACGGCGGGGCCACGCTGGACAGAAACGTCTTTAGATTGAAGGTCCCTGTTTCTGGTTTGCTCATGACTTAGCTTTCTTTCTGCCACCGGTGGTTATAGGCAGGACGGTAAAGGGGTCAATAATTCGGCAGATTGCTGACGTCATTGATGACTCGAGCCGGATTCCCAGCAACAATCTTCCCCGCCGGTACATCCTTTGTAACGACCGCACCCGCACCAACCAGGCAATTTTCACCAAGCGTCACCCCAGGGAGAAGCGTCGCATTTGCACCGATCTTAGCACCTTTTTTTATCAGAGCACCCTTCAGGTTCAACTTGACATCTTTCGAAAGGGGATACAGCGCATTGGTGATCACGACGTTCGGGCCAATCCACGCACCACTTTCAATGACGGTATACTCAGGAATAAAAGCGTTGGAATGAACCCTCACATCATCACCGATCACCACGTGATGCTCCACAACACTTCCAGTTCCAATGCTGACACGGTTTCCAATCTGATTGCACTCTCTGATCATGACCTGGTGTCCCGTCTGAAACAAGTCGCCAATTTCATTGCCCGTGTAAATCACGGTGTGCGATCTAATATTGGCGCTGTCTCCAATGCACGTCCCCTTTATTTCTTCTGTGGAGTTCGTTGGCACCCCAATAATGACATAGGCTCCAACTTTTGGGTTTTTCCCCAACTTCACATCCGGATATATTTCATGATTACTTTCCACTATTCACCTCACATATCTATCGCAGCCCATAAAATGCTTGGACGGTATTGATCACAAGCGACACGTCATCGTCAGACATTTCCACGTTCATCGGCAACGAGCAAACTTCGCGGCAAAGCGCCTCGGTCTCCGGGAATCCTCGATCCTTGAGTTTCAGTGCTTCGTGGCGATAGTATGGTTTTCGCCACTGCACCAAAATTTCAATGCCGTTTTTCTTCATGAAGTCGGAAAATTCGTCGCCTTGTTTCGACCGCACCACATAATTCTGGTAGACGCAATCAAAGCGTTTGTCAGGGTAATGAGGCAGCATCAGGTCCTTTATGTCACCAAAAGCGACCCTATAGCGTTCAGCAATTTGTTTTCGCCGAACGATCCAATCGGGAAGGTGGCGCAATTTGATATCCAGAAATGCCGCCTGAATATTATCAAGCAGACACGTGAAGCCATGTCCGTAATATTCCCCTGTTTCACGATCTTCCCCGTTGAAGCGCATGCGCATGGCAAACTTGGCAACGTCAGAATCGTTTGTCGTGATTGCTCCACCGTCACCATATCCCCCCAAAATCTTGAAGGGATAAAAACTCCAACACCCAGTCAGACCCCATGAACCCGCGCGTTTGCCATTCATGCTAGCACCAAGGCTTTGGCAAGCGTCTTCGATCACGGCCATGTGGTTTTTTTGAGCGATTCGCATAACCCGCTCCATGTCCGCCATCATGCCGTTTAGATGGACCGGAATGATGGCTCGCGTACGGGGGGTTATCGCCTCCTCGATCTTGTCGCAGTTGACGTTGAAATCCCTTCCCACATCAACCAAAACTGGTGTTGCGCCGACATTTGCCACTGCTGAAGCGGTTGCCACAAAAGTATGGGACGGGACAATGACCTCGTCGCCCGCCTTAACTCCTGCCGCTCTGAGAGACATGTGCAGCGAATCATAACCGCTATTCAATCCGACGGCATATTTTGTCCCTACGAATTTCGCGAGATTAGCCTCAAACGCCTTGAGTTGCCCTCTGTCAATAAGGTCACCTTTTTCCATGACCTCAAAATAAGCCCTGTCGATTTCACTCTTGATCAGCTGATAATTCTTTCCTGGGTTTACAAATCGAACGCGATATTCCATAGACAAAGACACCTCCATTTTTCAGGAAACAAAAGCATGTTACTCAATACCATCGTGTGTTCTGCGCGTAAATATCTTATTTTGACGAATCGATGCCATTCAACGCCCATTACAGTTCGTCCGCTAGAAACGCCGCCTCGATAAAAAATCCTCTTATATGTCGGCGAGTTATCAACAAAAAAGTAGCGATCAACAGAAAACCTTGCTATATGTTAAACGCGATCAAAAAACCCTTATGGTGGGCGTTTCGTATGAAAAAAATCAAGTTTGGTCTCATTGGTTGTGGACGAATCTCAGTCAAACACTTAGCTGTCTTGAAGGAACTCTCTCAAGTGGCGGAGATTACCGCCGTGAGTGACATCGACCCATCGAGACTCAAAAAGGTTGTCGAACAGACTGGTGCGAGGGGATATCTAGATTTTCGCGAAATGATCAGCAAAGAAACTCTTGATGTCGCCAGCATCTTAACTTGGAGCGGAAACCATGCGTCAATCGCACTGGAGTGCGCGAGCAAAGTTCCCAATCTGATCGTTGAAAAACCTATGGCACTCAGACTTCGTGACGCAGATGACTTGATCGAAAAATGCGTCCGCTCAGGTACGCGTTTATTTATCGTCAAACAAAACCGTTACAATCCACCAGTCGTAATGCTGAAGAAAGCTGTCGAAGAATGCCGTTTTGGACGCTTGATTTTGGGAACCGTGCGCGTTCGCTGGTGCAGGCCTGCTGAATATTACAAGCAGGATTCATGGCGCGGCACCTGGGCCATGGATGGCGGTGTGTTGACCAACCAGGCAAGTCATCATATCGATCTTCTCACTTGGGTTTTTGGTCCGGTGGATTCGGTTTTCGCAAAAACCGGTACTTTTTTAGCCCCCGTTGAGACCGAAGATACAGGAGTTGCCATTCTCAAATTCCGCAGCGGGGCTCTGGGCGTCATCGAGGCAACAACTTGCGCCAGACCGAAAGATCTGGAAGGCTCCATCAGCGTGCTTGGTGAAAAAGGATCGGTTGAGATCGCGGGTTTTGCCGTAAACCAAGTACGCACCTGGAGTTTTGTTGAGACGAGACCTGAAGACCAGACCATCACGGCACAATCCACCAACCCGCCTAACGTATACGGCTTCGGGCATCACGACTTCATGAAAGACGTGATCAAGTGTGTCAGCGAGAATCGTCCTTCGATGATTGATGGGCTCGAAGGACGACGCTCCCTCGAACTTATCAGTGCCATTTATGAATCAGTTGAAAAAAACCAAGAGATCCCTTTGGTATTCACCCCGCAAAGGTGCCGCCTTGGTGAGAGTTCGGAAGCCAATCAAAAAAGTAGGGGCCAATCATGAAGAAGATTCCCTTGATGGATCTTTACGCGTTCAATAAAGACATTCAAGAAGACGTCAACACTGAGCTGAACAAACTTGTAGTGAGCTCGTCTTTTGTTGGTGGAAAATACCTCGAGGAATTTGAAACTTCATATGCCAAATTTTGTGAAACCAATTTTTGCATCGGTGTCGCAAACGGTACGGAAGCTCTTTCGGTCATTTTACGAGCACTTGAAATAGGATCCGGCGACGAAGTGATCACAACGACTCACACTTTTATCGCCACCGTGGAGGCGATTTTGTGTGTGGGTGCAACGGCTGTGTTAGTCGATATTGACCCAAAAACAGCGTTAATAGATCTTACTCTGCTGGAAAAGGCCATCACCCCTAAAACCAAAGCCATCATGCCAGTTCACCTTTATGGAAGCGTTGTCGACCTGGATCGTCTGACCGACATGGCAAAGAGTTATCGCGTGGCATTGATTCAAGATGCCGCGCAGGCACACGGCGGAAGATGGAACAACAAACCACTCGGTGCCTTTGGAGAGGCGCAATCTTACAGCTTCTTTCCGGGAAAAAACCTCGGGGCCTGGGGAGATGCGGGGGCAATTACAACGAACGACGAAAACCTGGCAACGAAAATGTCGGCCATCCGTAACCATGGACGCCTCAAATCAGAAAAGTACCTCCACCACTTGTTCGGCGCCAACTGGCGTATGGACCCCCTTCAAGCGATGGTGCTAAATAAAAAGTTGACCTTTCTCGATGCGAAAAACAGGCTGCGGTGTGATCTATACAAAAAGTACGTGTCTGCGCTCATCGATGTGGGAGATCTGTCTTTCTTGGACATTTCTCCAAAAGCGGCCTCTGTGCATCATCTTTTCGTAGTCCGCACCAAGAAGCGCGATAGCTTGCGAGCATATTTGACCGAACACGAAATCGAGACCGGAATCCACTATCCTGTGCCACTGCACCAGCAACCAGCCTTAAAGAATGAGAATGTTGTGTCTCGCGGCCCCCTACACAACGCAGAAGAGCTTAGTACTCAGATTCTTAGCCTGCCATTTTTTCCAGAAATCACGGATGACTCCCTCGAAAGACTATTTTCCACCATCAAGGACTTTTTCAGAGGGTGATCTGAGAGTTGGCGCCATCCATTAATGTCACGAGCTCATTGCTGGGTGTTCGTTATCTACCACGCTCTACGCGCTTGGTTGGAAGCGGGGTTTTGCTACGAATTGATTGAAGCCTTTCGCAAAATCGTCGGTGCATGGTCTTGTCTAGCATTTACCTTCAAACCAGAACCCAAAAATGAACCCGCACCTCTTGACGAAATCTTATAGCGGGAGACGAAGCCAATCCCCACGAGCCTTGACCTCGCATGGTCGGGGCTTTTTTATACGCAAGTCGGAGCAGTGTGATACTTTCAGGATCTTTAGGAGGAACACGGGCATTCTCGACGTGTGCACGCGGAAAATTGTTGGTTGGAATTTCTCTGAGTCTCTCGCGCATGAAGGCGCACTCGCCGCTCTGACAATGGCGGTTAAACGGCAAAATCCTCGGGTTGGTTTGATGTTTCATAGTGATCGAGGTGTTCAATTCGCTTGCCAACACTTCCGCGCTAGATTGTTTGCTTTTGGCTTTATCCAAAGTATGAGTCGCAAAGGAAATTGCTGGGACAACGCTCCAATGGAGAGCTTTTTTCATACGTTTAAGACGGAGTTTGTTTATCACGAACATTTTCGCACAAGGACAGTGGCCAAGGCCGCTGTCTTCGAATGGATCGAGTGCTTTTACAACCGCACTAGGATTCATTCTTTCATTGGTTACAAAACCCCGGTTGAAATGGAGGACAGTTTCATGCTAACAAAGGCCGCATAGTGGAGGTCTCGTGTCCGTTTTTTGGCAGGAACATCACTTTCCCATTTCTGGAGATATGGTACAGACTTAGATGTAGTCGACTAAGGTAGGTGATGAAAAAATGGTAAGCGTTTAGCCTATAGCATTTAGCATTTAGCAATTAGCTCTTGGAAACCGGAAACGTTGAGGGAGAAGGAATTCACAAGATAACTTATTCTGATAGAAGACTTAAAATGATGAACGATTTCGTTGAGGATCAAAAACAGAAGGTGCTGTGCAGCAAGGTTTTTGGAGGCGAATGGCTAAATGCTAGTTGCTAATAGCTGAACGCTCACAAAAAATGTTTAAGGCCTCTGCAAAGCGGTGCCTGGAGTGCGTAGTGCTGTAAAGGATTTGAGCGTGAATATTTGGGTTGTTACAATATCTGAGCCTCTACCAACTGACCAGTATGGCGACAAGCTGCATCGCGCTGGAATGCTTGCGACCATCTTGGTGGAGCGGGGGCATAACGTCTTTTGGTGGACATCGACATTTGACCACAATAGGAAAAAAAATCGCTATCCAAAAGATACGCTTCTTGACGTTAGCCCCCACTTCAAGATCTTCTGTATGCGTTCTTTAGGTTATTCAAGAAACGTATCGCTCAGGCGTTTTCTTGATCATTTTTTGCTTGGATCAAAATTCAAGAAACTCGCCAAGGCACATCCAGTGCCCGATCTGATCATCTGTTCAATGCCGCCGCTTGAGCTGTGCAAGTACGCAGTCGATTTTGGGAATCAGCACCATATCCCGGTCGTCATTGATCTGCGCGACATGTGGCCCGATATTTTTTTGGATATTTTCCCTTGGCCCTTCAACGTTTTGCTGAAGCCGCTGTTTTTTCCGATGTTTTGGTTTCTCAAAAAATCTTGCCAAAAGGCAACCACGCTTGTGGGTATTACTCCGGAGTTTGTGTCTTGGGGGCTTCGTCTTGCAGGTCGCAAGCAAACACCTTGCGACCGGCATTTTTGGCTTGGGCATCAGGAGCCTTCGGTCTCTGAGAAGCAACTTGCCGCTGCCCGCAAAAAGTGGCGCACTCTTGGCCTCAATGCTTCCGAAGGAGATTTTATTTGCTCCTACTTTGGCTCCATGTCGAACAAGCTGGATATGGAACCAGTGTTTTCTGCGGCGCGCGTCTTGCAGAAAACGCATCCCAACATCAAATTTGTCCTGTGTGGAACAGGAGATCAGCTTGAACGCTACAAAACTCTGGCCCTTGGACTTAATAACGTGTTTTTCCCAGGTTGGGTGAACGCTGTGGAAATATTTGCACTGATGCAGATCTCTTCCATTGGTCTTGCTCCCTATCGAAGCCGTTTTGATTTCAGATTATCGATTCCCACCAAAGCGATCGAATATATGGCGGGGAGGCTTCCCATCCTGTCTAGTCTCCGGGGCAGTCTTGAAGCGTTCCTGGAGCGCGAGCAGTGCGGTTTCACATACGCAAATGGATCTTCTTTGGGCTTTCAAAAGGTTCTTTTGACTTTAGCGACGGATACGGCTCTTAGGAAATCGTTTGCGGCCAAAAGCAGACAGTGTTTCGAGCGCGAGTTTTCTTCGGGGCGTGTTTACGGGGATATGGCAGAGTTCCTGGTGGGGATTAACCGCGTGACAAAATAAAGAATAAACAAAAAGCAAAGCGCGATGAAAAAAGAGCCGAAACTGAACACATTGAAGATGGGGGTATAGAAAAGCCACGCGAAGAAAAAGATCTTGATAGCATCCGCAACAATTCCAGTTTGTTTGAAAACCCATCCAAACAAGATGCCCCACAGAAAGGGAAGGAGTAACACCCCCGCGATACCGAAATCTCCGAAGAGGTCCCGAACAATGGTAAAGATATTATAATCAAACGGAATTTTCTCCATGTTGTCGATGAGGGAAATTCTGCCTTGCCCTGTGAATTTTGCCAAAAAATTGTAAAACGGCGTGAAAGTCCGCGCGCCCCATGAAAGATCGGCCAGCGAATTCTGAAAGAGAAATTCGCTCAAGGCATAGGGCGCGACAAAGTAGTAAAAGTACACGCTGACAAAAATATTTAAAATACCGGGGACATCAAAGCGGTAAAAAACGCTAAAATGATCGACGGTGGCCCGAAAATTGTCAAAGGAACCGCGAATCATACGCGGAAGCATCAGGAGCACCAAAAGACCACCAGCAAACAGCGCGTTTCGGATGGTCAATATTTTTTTCTGATACACCAGGAAATAACCCGCAATACAGAAAATGGCGAACAAGATTCCGATACGTCCGAACTGTGTGAGGTCGGATGCGACAATGACTCCAAACAGCACAGCCGACATGGCCAAAAAAACAATCTTGCGGGAATGCTTGAAACACGCCAGTGATAGCGCAAAAAGGGCATATACAAGATGGTTCAGATAGCTAATATACGATGGTACGAGCGCCGTGTCTTGGCCGATGGTTGAAACTCTTATGTTCCAAGAGTTCGCCCATATTGCGCTAAAGGATCCATATTGATCGAGTAGGGCGAACCACATGGTGCCCGATGTGACAACGACTAGAATAAGACCCAGACCTAGCACCCAATATGGCAGTGCGCTGGATGATTCTACGGCCGACGACCTGGAACAGGCTGTGCCAAGAGTGATGCCTCCGATGAGTGAGAACACAAACGTGGCCAGCAAACCGATTGCAAACCAGGAGAGCGGGGTAAAATCGATCAGAAAGTTCCCCGAAAGGCTGGCGGCCGCATAGATGACACAAAAAAGCAGTACTATTTTGACGAGCCTCATAAAAGTTCCCCTAGCTTCTTTTTAACCGCGATAATTGCCGCAAAAAAAGAAGCGTAAGTAGGCCTTCAGACACAGAAAAGGCCATGCTTGCTCCGGTATCTCTGAAAAGCGTGGACATTAAAAAGCAAAAAGGCAGATTGAACAGGCCGCAGAGATTCACGCACCAAAGGAAAGCGTTTTTCTTCCCAAAATTCACGAGTCCAACAACTCCGAACAGAAAGTTGAGACCTCCAAAAAAAATCACAAAAGAACCGATCTGAACATTGAGTACCGCGCGCTCTGCCAGATTTCCGAAGACCATTGGAACGATCCACGCCGCAGCAGCGATCAGTAGAAGACACAACATGCTCAGCCCGACCGCATAGAACTTGCTGATCCGGAAGAGTTGAGATTTCACCTCGCCCTGTGACAATTGTCCGACCTTGTTTCCGAACATGGGGAAAAGGCTCTGAGAAACGGGTTCCACAGCCCCTTGGACGGCTTTGACGAGTTTTTCTGCAATCGCATAGCTTCCAACTTCGGTCGGAGTCCCTATCAATCCGAGCAGAAAGATGTTCGTGTTGCGATATAACGAGATCCCAATAGTAGACGCAAAAATCTGCCAATTCTGAGCGAGTTGTTGCCAGATTTTATTGAACTGTGGTGTCGCGGCCTTCAATTCGAATAGCCTGACGGCGGCGAAGATACTGAGCACGCCTCCAAGTAAGCCACCGGCGCTTTGAAAAAGCGGAACCAGCGCAACATCTTCCGATGTCCGGACCAGCGCAAAGATGGCGGCCGTTGACAAGGCCTTTGGTATCACGCTGAAAACGGCAAAATAATCCATGCGCTCCATCCCTTGAAAAAACCACAGAGGCGTGATCGCGTTACCGATGATGGTGCCTAGCGATAGCAGCACGAGATCTCTGGGAGATAGGGATTTCTCGAAGACGATGACGGCAACACACACGGCTCCGCAGCATAGGATCGAAAGGAGCAGTTTGGTGGCGATGATTGAACAGAAAAGCTCCGATCTGGACGTGACGTTATCACGGCAAACTGCCACAGCGCGTGTGCCAGACCAACTAAATCCGTAATCAGCAGCGATCTGAAAATACCCTACAAACACCTGGACAAACACCAAAACGCCAAACATATCGATACCCAGAACGCGTACCAAGTAGGGAAGCAGGATCAAAGGAAGAACCGAGTTGGCGCCCTGCAAAATCGTCAAAAAACCAATATTTCGAACAGCTCGTCTGATTTCCGAGCCTTTCGCGAGCTTAAGGAAGATGTTATCTATGTGCCGAATCATCGTCACCATGCGGTTCCAGCAAAATGATAAAAAGGGCGCGTAACTCGACCCAAGCCTCCCTAGGATTGCGGATCAGCATCCGAAGCAGTGTCAACACAGAAAGAATATAGTAATCCGGCAACAGGCCGTATTTTTTAGCAAACTTCCTGTAGGAACGTCGCGTCCTAATCGACCTCCTTACGGGAGACCATACGCGCTGTGTAGAGCCTCGCCCAACATGCATTAAGGGGGCAGGCAGGACGGCGATAGGAATATGGAGTAGATGCGCACGATAGAAAAGATCCAGGTCTTCTGCATACATGAAATAGTCTTCGGGCCACCCTCCAAGTGCATGGAAGACGTCTTTTTTCATGAGCACGCTGGCTCCGACCCACCAGCGCCGTGCACTGCCTCCCACAATTTCGCACCAATAGTCTTTCAAAGTGGGCAATACCCCGCTTGATTTCGTCGGATGTTTCTGTTCATCCAGCAAGGGGGTAACATAGAGGGTTGGTTCCGAGGACTCCATGATTTGCCGATATGCCTCGCTTAGTTCGCGGAACACGATAGTGTCCGGGTTTAGAAAGTGAAGAATCCGCCCTCGGGCTTGCCTTACCCCGTGGTTGTTTGCCTTCGCAAAGCCAATGTTTTGAGAAATAGCAACGAGGGTAAACCGAGGATCACCCCCAACATGCGCCCTGATGGAATTCACAGAACCGTCATTGGACGCATTATCGACCACGATGACTTCGTACGGAATGGCCAATGAATCTTTGATGCTAGCCAGACACCGACACGTCAAATCACCAGAATTGAAATTGACAATAATGACGCTTACGTCAACGCTACCGTTAGCGTCAAAGTTCTCGACCAACTTAAACCTCCCCAATAATACCACCCGTACTTACCCCATAGGAAGATGGTTGTCAAATCGGTGGGTTTGATGTAGATAAGGAGCACCTTCGACATACGGAGAACTAATGGTCGCTCTAGCTAATGAAAACCGTGAAAATCATGAAATCAAGCTTTCTGAAATTTGGCGCTTTTTGTTGCAATGGTGGAAGCTTCTGCTGGTGGGCGCATTAATTGGCGGAGGGGCTGCAGGGGCAAACAAGGCTTTTCATCCTCTTTATACAAGCGAAAGGGTTTTCGAGGCCGTTGAGGACGCTCCCGGGTCTTTGAGTGATCCACTGCTTATCAACAGCGCACTTGCGATAGCGTTTAGTTCATGGGAAGGGAGCGCAAGGTTTTCTACGAAGTGGATATCCCGACTCGAGGAAGAAGCAAAGGTACCGGGACCTCCTGGTGAGGGGGCTGTGCGGGGGCTTGCGTATTTGCGCCGAAATTTTGGCGGGTCTGGAGCGATCCAGGAATTGACAAGGTATCTGTCTGGCAATTTGGTGGCCGAATTGCGGTCCGGCCGGCAGACGGTCAATCGAAGACTTTTCTTTTTTGTGGGGGCGCGCAATCCGGAAGCGTGGAGTATTTACTTCAACACAAGTGAATCAAACGTGGCAGCTGTTTATTTCCGTACTGTAACGCTCACTTTTAACGATATGGTTCGCGAATTCAATCAAAAAGAACAAAAAAAGAAGGTTGACGCACAACATTCTTTTTTTGAAGAGGAAAAGATCGCCCTCGAACATTCAATGGCTGAGGAATCGGAAACAGTCGTTTCGTCTTCGGTTGAGCGAATCCAGCTCATGAAGGAGGTGTTCAAACTGCAATTCGATCTTTCCGCGTTGGGGAAGGATATGGACAGGATTTCTACGCCGCCGGAAGGTTCGGCGCCGCTGTTGTCGAGCCAGCATTTGCCAAAAGTATTCCTGCAGGCAAACAGCGAGCATATTGTAGATTATTATTTTGAATCTGCGAAGTTTGAGTCTTTAATGCAGAGGTTAACCTGGCTCGTTGAAAAAGGAGCAGTGTCTGAATCGAAAATTAACTCGTTCGAAGGGAGATTTTTGAATCTTAGGAACAGGTTCAACGCTCTGTGTATCAAGGACTTTTCTTCTGAAATTTTTGTAGCTGCCAAACGGCATTTAGGTGATACATATGGAAAGGCAATAACTCCGCCTGATCGGTCCAAGTTCGCGTTGCGATCCATACTAGACACGCAAGGCGACGAGGGATCTGCGACATTGGAACAAAAAGACAATCTAGTGGTTGCATATTCTGTCGTTGGAGTGATACTGGGGTCGTTTTTTGCGACACTCATTGGTCTGGTGATAAACACCTGGAGGCGTCTACGTTCGTGAAGGGGTGTTTGAAAGACCTAAAACCATTGGTGTTCGCTGATTTTGTCGTGTACGCTGCAGTTGCCTTGTTTTGCTTTATGAGTTTTGAGCAGGCTTGCGATCTGTTTCACACCGGCGGCTGTTCTATTGCCTACCTTCAAGGGCATTTCAAAGATGTCTATGACGTGTGCGGAGATTCTCTTAAGGCCTTTCCGGAAGTTCCAGCAGCATATCCAAACTATCTGCCTTCGACGTACGTCCTTTTTGCTCTGTGGAACATCCCGCTGTACCTTTTTGGAGCTGTTCGGGAACCGCGATTAGACGTCGGCCTTTGGGTGTTTTGGTACAAGGCTCTTCCGACGATTTTCTTTTTCGCGTCTGCTTGGTTGATATTTAAGATCGGTAAGCTTCTTGGTATGACGAGTAAGACGGCGTTCGTTGCGGCGTTCGTTTGGATCACCTGTCCGCTTGCTTTTTTTAGCCAGTTCATATTTGGGCAGTATGATTCATTCACGATTTTTTTTGTATTGGCTGGCCTGCATTTTTTTCTGAGAAGACGCTTTTTGGGTTTTGCGCTTTTTTTTGGCATAGCTGCAACATTCAAGCATTTCCCGCTGGTGGTTTTGGTCCCGCTCCTGCTGCTGGCAGAGAAAAGAATTTTCAGCATACTTCAGCTCCTGTTGCTTTCCTTAGTGCCTTTGTCTCTCGAAATTCTTGCCTATTGGCATTCTCCTGGCTTTTCGATCGGTGTTCTAAACAATGCTTTTGGGAACAGAATCTTCGCGGCGAAACTCGATCTTTTTCCTGATATCGGCTATTCGTGGTTTTTTGTGATTTGGATCGTTATATGCGGTATGGCCTTTTTGAAGGAGTGTGAGGACGAAATCGAGTTTCAAAGATGGGGCCTCTATCTATGTTTGTTGCCGGGGGTTCTGTTCTTTGGGTTTATCTATTGGCATCCTCAATGGCTTCTGTTTATGACGCCTTTTCTGGTTTTGACTTCTTTCCTCAACCGCCACAGTCGTTTCTTTTTCTTGCTCGACATCTTGATGATGTGGGCCTTTGTTGGTTTTGTCGTGCACCAATGGTCCTTCAATGTTGATCAGAGACTCTTGGCACAGGGTCTATGGGGGTCATGGAATCCGGGTCTTCAGGTTCCAAATCATTCGTTTTTGATGAAAAACCTCTTTTTCCTACATGAGAAGAGGTTATACTTGTCGGTCTTCTTTGGCTGCCTCCTTCTTCATGTCATTTTTAAATTTCCTCGGAAGTTAGGGCCAAACAGTTGGGTAGCAGTTGACCAGATCAATATTTCCAGTTTTTTGTCCGCGGTGCGGTGGCGATTTTTAGCAGGGGTTGGGATCTTTGTCATTCCAGCATTTGTAAGCTATTGGTTGATCATTAAAGAATCTCGGCCTGAACTCGCCAACGTGAAGTGTTTCCTTTGTTCGGCCGAGTGCAGACAGAAATAGCATGGATATTACCTGACTATGAAGCTTGGCTGCCTTGCTAACGGAAGTTCTATCGACACCCTTTGGTGGGTTAATGATCTAGCTGCGATAGGACGTGACGTGCGCATGATCACTGCTCATGATTCAGACCTTGCGATCAACAAACTCGGTGAGACCCAATCGCTTCCATTGCGCGCTTCCCATGGATACCTATTGAGCTCGCCGTTTGAGGTGGTGTTCACATTGGTCAATGATAACGACCTGAGTGAGCAAATGGGCCGCAATGGCCGCAAGCTTGTTTGTGCGCGGTTTGACGGGCAACATTGCGTCCACTTGATGGAACAAGCCTATGAGAATACTTTGAAATCAGCCACCATGAGTGGTTAGTTAGGAAATGGCATGCCAAAATTTTTCCGCAGTGGATTGCGTGTTGTAGCCTCGTTCCTGTTTGCGTCGCTTTTGTTTGTTCAGCTGGCCTATACGGTGAAGATGGCTCATCAGGTATCGGATGACGTCAGCGTGACCTTCGCGAGAGATAACGATGGTGGTGTGATGATCCAGACGTTGATCAGGCAGTCCCACTGGACGGCGCGAAATGGTTGGTACGCCTACGGTCCTGTCTATTACCGCGTCAGTCACCTCATCGCCAAACTCGACGCTGCTCTAGGCAGCGGCATACCAAGTGAAACGACCCCCTCGAAACATGAGGAAATAGCTCACTTTGCGCTGCTCCTCGCCTCAATATTGGCGCTATTCGGAATATCATGCCTTCTGGGTTGGTGCGCGGGTTCTGGTTTTTTGTCCCGCGTCACGGCGGCGCTGTTGATCAACACGCTACTTCTTTCCCATCCCGTTTGGGTCACATGGGTTTTTCGCCCGCATCCAGACATTCTTTTGACGTTTTTGATCACTCTTGGATGCTTGGTTTCCTTCTTGGGCTGGAGCGAGTCGTCCAAAGGTGCGCGGACGCTTTTAGCGGCGATTGCAGCGGTAACATTCGGGGTTGCAATCGCCACCAAAATTTCGGGCGTCTATTTTTTTGCGGCGGCCTTGGTTTTCTTTGCGCTTCCTCTGTCTTGGTCCGCGGTGACGATAGCGTGTCTTTTTGTTTTGCTGGCCGTTCTTGGATATTTTCTGATTGGTTTTCCCCAAAGCCTAGACATCTCCGAAACTTTCGAGTTTTTGCGGGTTTATTCCCGTGACGGAGGAGGTCCTCCGACTGTCGCAAGCACACTAGCGTGGTTCAGGTCTTTTTTTGCTCAATCGTACTCGGTATCTCTTCTGATTCTAGTGCTAGCGCCAATGTTCTCTCGATCCCAAGATAGTTCACGCCCGCAAATGGCAAACGGTAGCAAGAACCATTGGTTCATTTGCGCTTTTTTTGTCCTCTCGTTTGGTCTGCTCATTCGAAAGGAAATGTTTCTCCCAACCCAGCACTACACCCTGCCATACGCAGCGGTTTTTTGGCTTTCCGAAATTTTTCTTTTAAAACACTACATTGAGAATACGGCTCCCAACGGAAAATTTCATTCAAAATGGAGAGAATATACCAAAAGGCGTTGGCAACTCATAGGGGCTTTCAAAGCATTGGTTATGGTGGCTGTTTTCTGGTCTGTTTTTTCCGGCGGAGATTTTTTGACGACTCGGGCAATGAGTCAAAACCTTGTTCAAAAAATGACTTGTCACGAAGAGACGATGACCGTCAAACGAAAGTTTTCAGAGCTGATTGCAAGCGGCAAAAGGATTTTAGCCGATCCCTATGTGCCATCGCCGCGCGACCCGGTTTCTCCCGGAGTGGTCCATAATATTTGGGGAGTGAAGTTCTCGATTTTGGGTGATCACGATGCGATTTTCACCCAGAAGCAGCGCTTTTATAGCAGATACCAAGGATCTGATGATCCAGGAAATTATGTTCGAGATGACAAGGAGTGGGAAGAAAAGCGAGTGTTTTACAACTTCATCAATGGAAAAAGCGAGTTTCTTGACAACGAAAAAAAGCGATGGAAATTAGTACTGCGAGATACGTTGCGGTTTTGAAATTTTCATCAAGGAATGAGAGAATTTCAGTGAATGATTCTGGCACCATGTTTCAGCAAGTCGATGCCGTTCACCTGTATGTTAAACTCGTTGGTGCCTTCCAAAAGATCAATGTTAAAACCCTCGGACAAGAGTCGTTTGAGTTGTTCCGCATTGATCAAGTATTCGCCCGTGTGGCAAAGATGACGTGCTGCGTCAACCATCCTCCATGCATCAGGATCAACTCCAAAACCTGTTGAGATAAAGGGGAGCCGAGAGACTAGAACGACAACAGCAACCAAAGCGAATATAACAAATTTTGCGTCGATCACGTGTTTTTTCAATTATGAACCTACCTATCTACAGGTCATGCATCTCTTCTCTATTATCCGGTGGTAGGCTTTTTCCATTGTAGTGACATTCTCGCGCCAATCGTACTTCTCCATCATCATCTGTCGACCTTTTTTCCCCATTTCTTCACGCAATGAAGGATCATCCGCGAGGCGAGTTATGGCTGCCGCTGTCGCCTCTTCATCGTTCTTAGGGACTATCAAACCACTCCCCCCCTCAGACACTACTTCCGGCAATCCCCCTACACGACTAACTATCACTGGCAGACCACAAGCTGAAGCTTCAACAACCGAAACACCGAAGCTCTCACTATCCAATCGACTAACAGCGACAAAAATGTCCATTTGTTTTAAAAACGAAGGAACATCCTTATGATCGATATCGCCCACAAAAGTGGTCATTTCACGTATGCCTAGCTCGTAGGCAAGAGCAATAAGACGCTCTCTTTCAGGACCTCCACCTACAATAACCAGCCGCATTGGTCGGGAACATCCACCAGATGGTAAGTCGTTTTTCTTGTTAGCAAGTGCAAAAGCTTTGATCAATACGTCGATTCCATATTTCTTGTCCAACGTCTTGACTGTTCCGATCACTATTTCATCTTTCGGTGCCTTCGGATGGGATGTGAACATCGATACGTCCACCCCAAATGGGGTGACTGTCAGGTCGCAGTCGGCGCACGAAAGCTTAGTTTCAACGTGGCGCGCCATAACCTCACTGGTTGATAACACCGCGTCCGCCCTCTGAAGGTTGCAAACGATCAATTTCCAACAAAGAAAAGATCTAAATGGAAAATCAAAGACATCTGCACCCCAGACCGAAATTGCCCGCGGACGGAACCCGCTTAAGGTAGCTAATGTGCCGTAACCACTAGCGTAATGAGCGTTTAATAGATCGGGTTTAAGTTTTGACAAAATCCTCCTGAGTGTCCAAGCGTTTAAAACATATCCTTTGGCAGATCCAAAAGGCAGCACATGAATCGGGATTTTCTCGTTATATCCCATTTTTTCGCCATGCTGAGTAATAAGGTGAATTTCGTGGCCACGGGCAGACAACTCATTAACCCATCGCTTCGTGTGGATTGACCTGGCGTTCGCCAAAAAGGCTATTCTCATAGAGATATTAGGACCTTATCTTTGGAAATGAAATCGATATGTGATCACGTCATGTGCATATCATTACAGCGGACAGGGTACAATAGCAGATATTCCAACAATATTAAGTTTTACTACCTGGACTACTTGAGTGGTCTTTTTCGTCTAGACACTTTGCTTCGTGTTTTCAATACGTTGCTTTGCCATTTCAAAATACTCAGAAGCAATCTCGATACCTATGAAATTACGCCGTATCTCCGCTGCCGCAACGCCTGTTGTTCCGCTTCCCATCATAGGGTCTAAAACAATGTCTCCTTCGTTTGACCATGAAATAATGTGGTCTTTTGCCAACTGGACGG
>CAILAO010000289.1 GCA_903832105.1 uncultured Pseudomonadota bacterium
AAACTAGAGACGTAAATATGCAGAGGTCAAACCTACAAGGAGGAACTTTTATGAGAAACGCGATGATAAAATTAGCCATGATTACCGGGTTTTCTTTTTTTGTTGCATGCGGTCAATCGGATTTTGCGGGTTTTAAAAGCGACTCAATGAAATCTGATGCCAGTAAAGAAGATTCGATCGGGATCGTCGAGGGCGGGAAAAAAGATACCGGTACTTCAAAAGACGAACCAGCAGTATCCCCAGAAGATATAACAGGTGCATATCTCGTGTGTATAAAAGTTCTTAAAGAAAAAAACGACGGAAAAGAAAAGAACTACGGCTGCATGATGATGGCAAAAAACCAAACAAAATTCAGAGGTGCCATTGACTCGTGGAACGTTGAAGTGATTAGCAAAAAAGATCAATTAGTCTATAAGCCTGAGATCCAGCTCGTTCCCCTTAAAGATCCATTCCATATCAAGTTTTCCGTCCCGGCAGAGTATTCTGAGAGTGACTATGATATCGTCATTAATGCTACTATTCAAGGCCAAGAAAAAGTGAAACGCGTTGTCGAAAGAAATCAGGAAGTGAAAAAAGAAGAAGCTCCTTCTTCTTCCAACCCAGTTCGAAGCGAACTCAGCCAAATTTATTGCAGCGCCCAAAAATGTCTAGAAAATTCCTCTGATGAGCATTGTTCAACAGAAGAATTTATCACAAAACTCTCCACCGTGAATGTCCCTTATGAAAAAACGACACTCGCGGCTGCCCTAATCCAGTTGGTCGAAGAACTTAAAAAATCAGTTAAAAGCTTTGATTCAGAAAATGAGAAAAATGCCTCTGAACTTCCAAGCGCAATCACAAGAGAGATGACCTCTCAAGTTATGGCAACGTTAACAGAAGCATTTGAACTTATGCTTGAAGATGGCGAAGCTCCGCAGTGCGAGATAACTAAAGCCCCCGAGCAAACTCTCTAAATATATTTACCGCAGCGGCGGGGAGGAATGTTCCTCATCCGATTTAGATACTCCCCGCTGCAAAACCTAGAGGAAGATATAACCACGAATAAGGAGGTACTATGTTTACGACGAATATGGAAAACCAAAAAAGTAAAAAGGATGATGCTCTTAGAGACCTTTTTGGTATTACCAGTGAAAGAACTAACGGTGTCTACCATTTAACTCACATCGCGATCAGTCCTAGACATATTTAAAACGTCATGGGATGACCCTTCGCTAAGGCAAAGACTGAAATGACGATACTTAAGCTGCACCATGTCTCCAAGTTCATGAAATTCGTTTTGATAGAGCCAGCGGATTGTTGCCAACCACACCAGTATTTCCCGATCAAGAGTAATGAGTTCGTCGCTATGCGCCAGAATTTGACCCACTTTTCGAGCTCGAATTTCAACAGGGATCTTATCGTCATCCGCACGCTCCAAATCGAGAACTGCCGTGTAAAATGAACCATGATCTTGAGGCTTCAAATCTTTATCCCGGTTAATTGTTCGGACTTTGGTAAAAGACGGTAGCCACTGACCTTTATCAGCATGAGCCATGGCCCACAAGAGTCCTTCAAGCATAAAGGCTGCATTGGCGTGAGAGTTTCCCCGCTTAACTGACTCGGCCATGATCGTAAGATCCCCATTTCTTTGAACATCACGGCAGATTTTTTCCCAGGCTAATTCCTGTAAGGCTTGAGGTGAGATATTTTGAAGTATCTGTTCGCTCTCTTTTGCTAAAATGTCAGCCTCTTCAAGACGTCCCATGAGACGAAGACACTTGACTCTATAAAGTCTCAACTGTTCCTTGGAATTCTTGGGAAGTCCAAGCGATTCAGCATGTTTAAACCTACTTAGTGCGAGTGAAAGCAAACCGAGCCGCATCATGCGCACGCCAATCGAAAAGGCCTGAAAGGCTTCGCCTCCGGTTGGTGAAACATTTGAGAGCGCTTTCGATAGCTGTTGCTCCCATGCGGCAAGCCAATGATCACCATCTTTTCTGTGAATGAGACTTAACACCAAATGAAGTTCACCATAAAGAAAAGAAAGCTTCGACGTTACAGGTTTTACTCCTTGCACACGCAAGATCGCTTCCGCCATTTCAGCCAAATCGCGGATGTGTTTTGGAGTCAAGCCACCATAACGCTCGTGATAAACAAGAGCGGTCATAATATAAATAAAACGCTGGAGTTGCCCCAACGGGGT
>CAILAO010000290.1 GCA_903832105.1 uncultured Pseudomonadota bacterium
AAAAAAAATGCATCCCAATTGGTTGATGTTCCTGTAAACTAGACATTAGAGGCACCCGTTTCAAAAAGAGAGGTTACTGTAACATGGATCATGAAAAACTGCCAAGGAAGCCTGCGATTCCTTCACTGACGAGCGCGATTTCTGAAATTAACGCGTGGCTTTCAAAAAATAGGTACGAGCGACTTAAAGACTCCGCAGGACTGGAATGGAGTTTAAATGCCGCGGCTGAGAAGCACGGAATGCGTGTCCCGCCAGACCACGAGAAGCTATGGGAGTTAAGATTGTCGTTCGAAGTGGACGTAACATCAGAACTCCTCATTAAAACCGGCACGTTATCGGAAAAAGAGGATGAGAGACTGATATCCCTAGTTGGGGAGGATGTGATTCCCATCCGGATGCGGCCCCTTCGTTTCTTCGCCCATAGCGAGGAAGAACTAAGATCGATCATGATAGAAGAATTACCTAAAATTAGGGATCGTTTTCAACATACCGATCTTACAAGCTTAAAGCGTACTCTCGTAGGACGTTGGGTCGATGAGAGAGGACAGTTTAATTCCATATCAACCCAGAATCAGGTCTTTTTTAAGGGTCAGTCATTGAAAAGATGACAGTGAAAAGATAATAATGAAACGATAACAGTTGACGAACCTTTATTTTTTTCATATTTCTCTGCAAACTAGGGATCGTGTGAATCACCTATGACCCAATTTTTAAATTTGGTTGGAGATGTTGTATATGGTGGAGTTGATTCCCAAAAACATTGATGGTGTTGTTGTGTTGAATGTGCTCAGTCGGTGCTCTCCTAATTGTTCTGCGTGTGCGGACATCACGGTTGGCATTCATAACTGGCTTCTTGTCAACAATCTAAAATATGTCGTTGTCGATTTTCAGGACGAAAAAGTTGTATGCTCGACGTTCATAGAGGAATTGTTGCAGCTTAAAAAGAGACTAAAATTCCCGTTTGTGTTCATCGGGGTCATGGAGAAGCCCAAGCAAACGCTTGAAGCTTTTGATTATCGTGGGGAATTTCCACTTTTCGCGTCCCCGGAAGAAGCCGTAGGGGCGTTTCGTGCTCGTCATCCAGATCTTATCAATGCTTCTCTTGAAAACGTGACGTTTGGAATTCCTCTTGCAGTCGTGAGACCAGGCTCCAGATTAATCACAGGTGAAGAGGGAGAAGAAGGGCAAGAGGAAGAAGGCGTTAATGCAGATGAGGTTGAAAATGTTGATGTTGAAGAAGTTGAAGATACCGATGATGACGATGATGATTAGAGAGATGAACAGCATTGGGCTTTTAAATCCGAATCTAAATAAACACGCCAAGTTTGACAGCGGAAATTGAAACAATGAGAGAACATAATAAGTACGGTGCACAGAGGGCGATTCCACTCGATTTATTCTTGTATTCCTGCCTTGAGTATGAACGTTTGAGGCGTTCATCACCGGAGGGAACCGAAGAGATCCAGGGGCACCCAAGCCTCAAATCAGAGCCTGAGCAGGGAACAAAAGGTTTTGAGGATGATTCCGTCTCTGAACTCGACGATGTTGTGGCTTGGTATCGTTGTCAGTTTCAATCACTTGCGGGGCAGGAGGTTCTTTCGAGCGAAAACCTTTCGAGTGTTGTCATCCCGACGGTATTGCTTGGGATCGACGTCGCTTCTTTTACCCTAAGAAGTAAGGGAAGCCGAGTTCCTTTTTATATTGCCGATGAGATCACTAGGGATCCTTTCTGGTCTGAGTTTGATGGTTTGGTTGTGCAGCATTTTTCGGCCTACGCTGAATTCATGATGACGTACTATCATTGGTGTTTTAGTGAGGAAAGAGAAAATCTTGTGGAGCCTGGGAGTCGGCCTCCCGTTGGACGTTTTGCCCCTCGATTTCCCCGTTCACAAAAATTTAAAGACAGAAATTCTTTTTCGCCTCAGGGAAGACGAAATCAAGATAGTGACGATCGTCATGGAAGACCATCGAGACCTCAACGGAAATTTGACGATCGAAACCGAGGAGACCACGAGAGGGGCGGGTTTAGAGGAAATCCTAATTCCGGTCCGAGGTCAGAAGCTTCCAGAAAGGCGGAGGAGTTGGCTTTGAAGGATGTGGCGAAAGCTGTCAGAGAATTTAAAGGGAAGCCAGAGACGGAAGAAGTTCTTCTTGCACCAACCAATAGCTTCTGCCGCCGTTTACAGCATCGTCACATTAATGAGGCGGGTTTCTTTTCTCGGTCAATAGGAGAGGGGCAGGATCGCGCCGTTAAGATCACAAGAATTAAACAGCCGTCTGATGAGTCGTCTAATTTTAGTGACGTTAATGACGGAGGAGACAGCGAATGACCTCGCAAAAAGCGATGTCCCCTGAATCCGATTCAAAAGTTGTTTGTGTGACAGGTGCGAGTTCCGGAATTGGCCTTGCAGCGGCGGAGGTTTTTGCCGAGCATGGCGCTACGTTGATCATCGGCGCGAGACGTGTTGATCGCCTCGAAACGATTTCGAAGCGTCTAAAAAAACTAGGTGCAAAAGACATTTTGGTATTAGGTCTCGACGTCAGAATTCCTTCGTCAGTTGAGCAATTTGTTCAAAGCACCTTAAAGCGTTTCAATGCCCTCGATGTGTTGGTGAATAGCGCAGGACTTGCGGCTGGACGAGATCCTCTAGTGTCAGCAAATATCGACGATTGGGAGAGGATGATCGATACGAATGTGAAGGGACTGCTTCGAGTTACAAAAAGCTTTCTTCCAACCATGATCGAGCAAAAACGAGGACATATCATAAATATTGGCTCTATTGCTGGATACGAACCATATGAGGGTGGCAGTGTTTACTCAGCCTCGAAGTTTGGTGTGCGCGCCATTACGAAAACCTTAAGACTTGAGCTTTCGGGAACCAACATCCGTGTCACGATCATCGATCCTGGAATGGTGAATACCGAGTTTAGCCTTGTACGCCTTGGTGATCAAGAGAAGGCGGATGCCGTTTACAAAGGAATGATGCCTCTTATCGGTCGTGATGTCGCCGAATGTATTTATTTTGCGGCTTCAAGACCTCCTCATGTCAACGTGGATCAGATTTTTGTTATGCCAACCGATCAAGCTTCAGCAACCAAGGTTTTCCGGCGGTAAGGGATGGGATCTCGTGATATCGATATGTTACGTCGATATCCTTTCGTCGCTACGCTCCTCAGGATACAATACAGTCAAGTACGACTATGGTTATGATATAAATTGGGCAGAGGTGATTGATGGACGCAACAACCTTATTTGTTGGCGGGATTTTAGGTGCGATTGGTTTAGCATATATCGTCTACGGAAAGAAACAAAGAAAAGCCATCGCGCTCCTTTGCGGTGTAGGTCTTTGTGGTATTCCCTATTTTATTTCGAATATGATCGCCCTGGTTGCCGTGTGTGTCGCGCTTATGGTCTTGCCATTTTTTGCGAGATATTGAGGACATGCTCAACACACAGTAATCCGTTGAAGAAATTGGTGTCGTGTGTTAATAACAAGATAATAGCTTAGTATCATCTTGGAAAATAAAGGGGAGGAATGTATGTCAAGTCTTCTGCTAAGAGTTGTTGGTTTTTGCTGTGTGCTGCTTTTTGCCACAAATGTATATGGCCAAACTTTTTTTGCCGATCTGCTAAAACGCTATGATGCGGCAAAAAAGCCAACGATTGTGGAAATGCGCCACGAGGCTTTGTGGATCGGTAAATGCGTGAACAAAAGTCAACCAAACATTCGTATTGGCGGTATGGTCAATTCCTACGTGTTTGGTGACAACGATCCGATGACCGGCAGCGACACACTATACATGGCTGTTCATCATGCTCCGAATGGTGAGCCTGAGGATTACTACTTCCAGATGACCCGCGCACAAGCGGAATACTCCCACCGTGACATCAGAAGTCAACTGCGAACATATTCGCCGGTCAAAGACTTTGATGATCCTCTTTTTCCCAACGCAAACGAACTGATTTTTTCGCAGCGGGTCAATGTCAACAACCGAGTGCAAGGTGTCGATTTCACGCTCCGAAAAGATGCCAACCAAAATGGCGTCCCTTTTTACATCCTAGCCGGACGATGCCCGTTCGAACACTGCAATAATAATCAAGCAAGATATCGTGATATCCTTGCGATCTGCTATGTGTGGGAAAACAAGCTTCCTGAAGACCAGAATCTAGACATATCTCCCGACAGTGATTGGGTTCCGGATTTCGTGAGTTTTGAAATGTTTGAGCAGTAGCAACTGGTCAGTTGTTAGGTCTTTACGATTTTTTTTGACTCTGTCTTTTTTCGCGCAGTTCTCGGGACTTTTCGGTTGCTGTCGCGACAGCGCTGATTAACATCGCGCGGAGCCCGTGCGATTCAAGTTCATGAATGGCGTTGATCGTTGTTCCGCCGGGCGTCGTGACTTGATCACGCAGAATGGCTGGATGGGTGTTCGTTGATTTTACAAGAAGAGCTGACCCCAGGACGGTTTGTGTTGACAGTTTTAGGGATAAATCGCGAGGGATTCCCATCTTAACGCCCCCATCAGTCAATGCTTCGATAACCATGTAAATATAGGCCGGTCCGCTGCCGGAAAGGCCTGTTACGGCATCCATTAAAGATTCGTGAATCCAGGAGGCCTCACCAATCGAGGAAAAGATTTTTTCCGCAAGAAGCTTATGTGCTTCCTGGCAGGCACGGTTGTGACACATTGCAGTTGCGGCGGTTCCGACCATCGCGGCGATATTTGGCATGGTGCGGACGATGGGACCAGCAAATACAAACTGCTCGGCGACATCATCGGTGGTGATACCGGCTAGAATTGAAATAATGAGAGTTTGATCCGAGATTTTTCCAGAGAGATCGGAAGACACAACCGCGAGATCTTGTGGCTTGATACAGAGGATAATAACGTCTTCGGTGCGGCGGTCGCACGAGAGATTTTGTAAGGGGTTCACATCGAAACTATTTGCCAGTGCTGCGACTTTGTCTTTATGAAGATCAAAAATACTTATGCTGATATCTTTAGCAAATTCAGATCTAAGAAGTCCCTTTGTAAGAGAACTTCCCATATTACCTGTTCCTACAATAAGGATCGATGTTTTCATGAAGATGGTCTCCGTCAGCTACGCTTCATTTCAAATGTTATGTTTTCTGGATAAAAGTGTTCAAAAAGTTGGTTGAGATGTCGCCGCGAAGAAATTTGTCGTCGTCAAGAAGTCGCAAGTGGAATGGAATATTTGTGCGAATTCCGTCGATCTTCATTTCGTTGAGAGCGCGTTTCATGCGGTTGATGCTTTCTTTTCGAGAACTTCCAAACGTAATGACTTTCGCAAGGAGAGAATCGTAAATAGAAGGAACGGTATAGCCGGCGTAGATCATGCTGTCCACGCGGACACCTGGGCCTCCGGGCTGATGATAGGCAGTGACTTTGCCAGGCCACGGCGCGAATGTTAAGGGATCTTCGGCATTGATACGACATTCGAGGGCATGACCATTCAAAGGGACGGAGTTTCCCATCTCAGCATTTTTACCGGATGATTTTCTGGGAAGAGGTAAGCAAGATAACTTTTCCCCCTGCGCAATGCGGATCTGCTCCTTAACAAGATCGATTCCTGTGACTTGTTCGGTGACAGGGTGCTCGACCTGGATTCTGGTATTAACTTCCATAAAATAAAAACGCTTATTTTCTTCCATCAGAAATTCAACAGTCCCGAGTGATTCGTAACTCACTGCCTTGGCGATTTTGAGAGCCGTTTCTCCCAAAGCCTCTCGGAGCTTCGAGTCAACGATGGGACACGGGGACTCTTCGACGAGTTTTTGATAGCGACGCTGGATCGAACAGTCGCGCTCGCCTAGATGGACGATATTCCCGTGACTGTCACCCATAATCTGAACTTCCACATGTCTTGGGTTTTGACAGTAGCGTTCGACGAAGACGTCAGCATTTCCGAAGCCCACTTCAGCTTCTGTTTGAGCAAGATGAAATTGTTGCAGAAGTTCGGACTGTTGCCGCACAATTTTCATGCCGCGTCCGCCGCCCCCTCCGGCAGCCTTAATAATCAATGGAAAACCAATGTCCTTTGCAATGCGAATAACCTCGGCTTCCGAATTAACGACGCCTCGGCTTCCTGGCAAGAGGGGAACTCCAGACTTCTCAGCGAGCGTTCTCGCTTTGACCTTGTTTCCCAAACTGTCAATATGCTCTGGCTTCGGTCCGATAAATGTAATTTTATGATCTTTGCAAATTCTGGCGAAATCCGCATTCTCGGATAAAAAACCATACCCTGGGTGAATGGCGTCAACTCCGGAAATTTCAACGGCGCTCATAATCGCGGGAATGGAGAGGTAACTTTTTCGGCTGGGTCCCGGTCCAATACAAATACTTTCATCTGCAAGTTTGGTATGCAACGCGTCACGATCAGCCGATGAGTAAACCGCTACGGACGATAAACCGAGTTCCTGGCACGCACGAATAATCCGAATGGCAATTTCACCGCGGTTTGCGATCAGAACTTTTTTCATAATGTTACGGCGTAATGACAAAAAGCGGTTGATCAAATTCGACGGGCTGCTCATTCTCTACGAGAATTTCGGCGATGACTCCTTCACTTTCAGCTTCGATTTCATTCATGAGTTTCATTGCTTCGACTATACAGAGGACGTCTCCCTTCTTCACGCGCTGTCCAATCGTCACAAAAGGATCGGCACCGGGTGAAGGGGCTCGATAAAACGTACCGACGAAGGGTGATGTGATGACCTTGCGATCACTCTTTGTTTGGGACTCTTTCTTTTGGGGATTTTGTGCAGCCGCTGATGCTGCGGTACCAGATGCTTGGGCATTGGGTGCGGGTGAAGTCGTGCTTGTATATGCTTGAGGTGTCGCGCCCTCTTGCAGCTCGAACGCGCCACCCTTTTTAACGCGGATTTTTTCATCGCCCTGAGCGATTTCAATTTCGTTCACGTTGTAGCTCTTCATAAGCTCCATCAGACGCTCGACTTTTTTGAGATCCATGGTATCCATCCTTCAACTTCCTCAAAGGTTTGCTATTTGACTTTTTCGACGTAGGTCCCGGTACGTGTGTCCACTTTTACGATATTGCCCACATTGATGTGGAATGGAACTGTTATGTTAAGTCCTGTTGACAAGGTGGCTGGTTTTCCGCCGCCTCCCGAGGTGTCGCCTCGAATGTTGGGTTGAGTTTCTGTAATCTCGAGTTCCACAAAAGTATCGACATCGACCGTGACGGCTTTTCCTTTGTAAAAGGTTACAAATGCGGTGGAGTTTTCAACGATGTAATTTCTAGCATCGCCAAGGTCTTTTTCACTAAGAGTCACTTGATCGTAGGTCACGCTATCCATAAACGTGAAACCGTCGCCCTCTCTATACAAAAACTGCATGTTTTTCGCCTCAAGATCGGGGGTGTTCACTTTGTCGCCCGCCTTGAATGTGATCTCTAAAACCTGGGAGGTTTCGAGGTTTTTAAGGCGCGTTCTCACAAAAGCGGACCCTTTCCCCGGATTAACATGTTGAAACTCAACGATGACATAAGGTTTGTCATTGTACTCGATCTTGAGACCTTTCCGAAAATCAGATGTTGAATACATACTGGCCATGCGATTTCCCTTCATTACAAAACAAACGGGCAGACAGATATAAAGGTCACTACTCTAGTTGAAAGTTGATCCCACATCAATAGCGATCGTAGGGACCTTGGTTGTACCTGTTCTTTTTAGTAAAATCAATGAGTTATTGATAGTTGGCGGCTATTGCAGTTCTTCGTGCCTCAAGATCCGAAGAAGCTGGCCCCTAAAGTTGCTTAAGTCGATAAAACGTTCCCTCTGAATCGCCGCCCCAGGCATGCGGATTGCTTGTCCCCCAGTGGCATGGAGGATATCCCCACGTAACGTGAGTGGCCCACTTGCTTTACTACCGGCGTTTAGCTTGAGTATCTCAGAAGGAGTTAATGCCTCCAACATGACGACGTGGCCACGATAGACTAAAAGATCTCCCGGGCGGACTTTTGAGGGGTTTCGCCCGAGATCGATTAAGTGAAATTTCTTTTTGAGCGCCGTTGGTGAGAGGTTAGACATATCGAGAGACGTCAAGTAGGGCAGGGGCATTCCTGCTTCCTTAAAGACGAGATTAACGAAATGACTACAGTCGAGACTACATGAAGTGCATACAGGGCAATGTATCTGTCTTTCCGTGGGGCGTGGTTTTTTTTCTGCGAGGCACTGATTGCAACTATAACATTCTTCGGTGTCTCCGATCCTTTGACCTCCGTAAACATAAGAGATTTCATAGGTTTCAAGAAGCCTTTTGGCCGCGCCTAAAACAGTCCTTTGCTTTTTTGTCAGGTGAACACTTTCAATTGATAGGGCCGTTGATAAAGTTAAATCGGGAATTGTCATGAGTGAGCAGAATATGCCCGCGAAAGTAAAATATTTCCTGAAACTTGCTAAGCATTCCATTTGATGCCTCATTTTACGGCTGCACTATGGTAATATATTAATATAATAGAAGAACAGCGGAGAAAGATAAACCATTGAAGCTTGGCACAAAGCTACAAATCGGGACCGTCCTTACTGTAGAATTGATTTTTCTTGGCTGTACTGTGCTGTTTTCATACGCTTTTTGGAACGCTATATGTGATAATACTCTCGCCTCATGTATCGGAGCTGAAGGACCTAATCCGAAGCACCCCATCACAACATTTCTCTTGTTGTCGATCATAAGGCCGTTCACGTTCACGCCTCTCACGTTCTTTGCAGTTCTAGCTGGCAAGGCTTTTGGGACGATCCCTGGGATGCTACTAACAGCCGTAAGTGGCTTTGTCTCATCCATTGTTATCTTTTTGCTCGCAAAGTATGTGGGACACCACTTTGTTAAGCCATGGCTCCTCAAGAACCTTCCGGACACGTGGAACTTTCTAAGATCACAAGATTATAAAATCGTTTTTTTTACGCGGCTTCTTCCTGTCCTCCCCTTTGACTTCGTAACCTTGGTGTTTGGGCTTTTGAACTTCAGAGGAAGGAGCGTATATTGGGCCACTTTCTTGGGAGTCATGCCGGAGGCGTATTTTGTAGCGCATTTGGCAGATCCACAGAAGTCACTCCTTCGGTCTATGATGATGGTGATGCTGACGGTGGCTATCCTAGGTGGAGTCGTTGAATTCTTAGTTAGAAAGAAAGGGTCGAGCCTATGGCTGGGTCTTAAGGCGATGTATCGTGAACTTCGGTATGAGGTTCAGCAAAATAACGAAATCGTGAAAAGAAATACGTTTGACAAGAAAAAACCGCCCATTCTAATCCTCTACGGATTTTTTTCCACGCGGCGAGCCCTGACGGCGCTTGAGGAGCGTCTTGAAGAGTTGGGTTTTGAGGTGATGACGTTTAACCAAGGAGGACTTTTCAACGCCTTTTTTACGCGTAGCATTGTTGAAACGGCAGTTTTTATTGACAAGAAAATTAAACGCCAGATGGAGCGTCACGACTTTAAAAAAATTCCCATCGTTGCCCACTCAAAGGGCGGTCTCGTTGCTTTGTGGTGGCTTCTTAAGCTCGGAGGGCAACAATTCTGTGACACCGTGATTACGATGGGGGTTCCCTTTAAAGGCACGTGGCTGACCCTTTTTCCCCTCATGACACCTCTCGGTCTTCTTTGGCGTGATATCTGGGAAATGCGGCCAGGATCTGCCTTTTTAAAGGAACTTCACAAAACACCAATCCCTGATAACCTCCGCATTTATTGCATGTATTCTGAAAATGACAAGGTAACACCGGCAGAGCACGGGATCTTTATGTCAGAACACTACCTCGGACACGTTATTCCTGTCCCCATGCATCAAATGAGCCACTTTGACTACCTCCTCAAAAAAAAGACCGCTAAAGTCCTGGCAGATATTCTGATGGGAGCGAATCCAAAGTAGACATGTCATATCTTTGGCATTTAAGACAAAAAGAATGTATCTAAGAACGACATCGGCCTGCTGGTTTTTTTCGTGACTTTTAATAATGCTTTCTTTATAAAGAGCCTACCCAGGGGAAGCCCTTGATAGCCGATATGTTCGCTGATACTTTTAGTACCAGTCATTATTAACTCGGGTTTTTTTTGGAACATTGTGTCGTGTCAAAGAAATCCTGCAACCGAATTGACAACAGTGAGTGGTATGAATCACAAAGTTATTGACAGAAAAACCATCTTGATTATCGAGGACGAAAAGACCGCATTGAAGCATTTTCAGTTTGAAGCACAAGAAGTATTTCAAAATGTGCTCACAGCTTCTTGTGTCAAGGAAGCGCAGGAGGTTTTATCTTCAAGCGCGATTGACGTAATCCTCTGTGATTACAAGCTTCCAGACGGTCATGTATTGCAGTTATTTGAAGATTTTAACATCAGGGAGCGCAACGTTCCGGTGATTCTAATCACGGGACATGGTGATAAAGACGTCATTTCTAAGTCGTTAAATTTAGGGGTGGAGCATTTTCTTGAGAAACCAGTCAGCAACGCTCAGCTTCGAGAATATTTAGGTTATTGCTTGGAATATGTCGAAAAAAACGCACATCTTCGCGAGTTGTCGGAACGATGTCTTTTGCATAATCACACGAGAGAATATTTGATTAACACATGTGGTCTTTCAAGCCGTGAAATCGATGTCATCAACTGCATGTTAGTTGACGACAAAAACAAAACAATCGGCAAAAGGCTCTACATCTGTGAAGGAACGGTTAAGAGACACCTGCAGAACATTTTTGGAAAAATGGGAATATCGTCAAAGGACGAATTGAAAGAGATCATTTTTCAGAAAAATATGAGCGCTTCTTCCGGTCAATAAAATTTTACGGAAGATAGATCATGACAGACCCTTCAGTTTTTAAAACTCCATTCATGCCAGGCCTTGAAAGTCTATTCGATTATACAAGCGATGCCGTTGTGGTCTATCGAGCCGAACGAGAAGGTGAAGATTTTGTGCTTGTCGGGTTTAACAAAGCTGCTGAAAAAATCGAGAAGGTCACAAGAGATGAAATCCTCGGGAGAAGTGTTGTCGAAGTTTTTCCTGGAGTAAAATCGTTTGGTCTTTTTGAAGTGTTTCAGCGAGTTTGGCGAACAGGAAATCACGAGTGGCATGGGCCAAAAAAATATGAAGATGCTAGACACGAGGGATGGAGGGAAAATTTTGTTTATAAGCTCCCTTCGGGCGAAATTGTCGCGCTTTACCGCGATATTTCGGATCAAGTGCTGATAGAACGTTGTCTGAACGCAACGGAAAAAAGATATCGAGATCTTGTCGATCTTATTCCTAATGGCATCGCTGAGATTGATGTAAAAGGGACTCACCTTTTAGTTAATGACGCTTATTGTCAATGCGTAGGATATTCCAAAGATGAATTGATCGGCAGGTCTGTTTTTGATTTGCCCGCCTTTGCATCTGCAAAAGTCGAGTTAAGCCAATTTTGGCAAGGGGCTTTTAACGAGCAAATCACACCGACTCCTCTTCAAATGAGGTTAATTCGTCAAGATGGAACGATGGTTGATGTGGCGGTTTATTGGAATTTTAAAAAAGATCACGATGGTGCGGTCATCGGTCTTGTCGTCCTCATGGTTGATATTTCGGGCCAACGAAAGACAGAAGAGCAGCAGAATCTGGCTTTCAGGATTCTTTCGGAGTCCAATAGGTGGGGTCGAAAACGAGAGAAAGCAAAAGCATTCGTCGAGATTATAAAGAATGCTCTGGATATTGAATCTATCGGGCTCAGATTTCGCGCTGGATCTCACTATCCATACTATGAACAGAGTGGCTTTTCGGACGCTTTTTTGGCGACTGAAAGTGATCTTTGCCTCTATGAGAAAGAGGGTCAAATTGTTCGAGGAATCGATGGGCACCCCTGTTTAGTTTGCCTCTGCGGTGCTGTTCTTTATGGAAGGACTGATTCGAAGTTTCCGTATTTCTCCCAAGGTGGAAGCTTTTGGACCGGTAGTATGTCTAGTCTTTGCTCTGCTGATTTTCCGATAGAAATTTCAAAAACCATGCGTAATCGATGTGGTGGTTTTGGATATGAATCTATCGCCTTGATTCCCATAAGAGATGAGGTTGAGACTATCGGCCTTCTTCAGTTAAATGACCACCGAAAAAACAAGTTTACGCGTGAAATGGTACAATTTCTCGAGCTTATCGCGGCCTATATCGGCGTGGCTGTTTCTCGTCACGATATTCAGGAGGAGTTAATTGACAGTAAAAATAGGCTTAATCTCGCAATTAAAGGAGCTCGTCTAGGTCTTTGGGATTGGCACGTGCAATCAAGACAGCTTCATTTAAGCACTGAGTGGTCAGAAATTTTGGAGAGACCTCAGGTGGACGTTCTAGACTTGGCGTTGGATAGAGCAAGTTGGCCGGATTATCTGCATCCCGAGGATTTTGCGAAAATCCAGGAGAAAATTTTGGCGCATATTGGAGGTAAAACAGATTTTTTTGAATCCGAAGCGAGAGTCAAAGGCCGGGATGACTGGAGATGGCTCGCTATGCGCGGAAAAACCAACGAAAGAGATTCCGCTGGAAAGCCCATCCGTGTCACTGGAATCGCGATGGATATCACAAGTTTGAAGATGGCTGAAGAGGCGATTAGAGCAGCCTGTAAGGAGCGAGAAGTCTTACTGCAGGAAATCCACCACCGTGTTAAAAATAACTTTCAGGTCATTTCGTCGATGCTTGCCCTCCGTGCTAGAGCAATGCAAAACAAACAAATTACTGATGTGATGGATGATGCCGTGGGCAAGATGAGGGCAATGGCCTTAGTGCATGAAAGACTATGCCGCTCAAAAGATCTGTCGAAAGTTAATATCTCATTATACGTAGAAGAACTTGTCGAGGCTCTTCGCGGGATGTTCGATGCACCTCCCGAGAGGGTTTCGATTAAAATAGATATCGATAATGTGTGGTTTGAGATTGACACAGCTATGCCGGTCGGACTTATTATGAACGAACTGATCTCAAATGCCGTGAAATACGCATTTCCCAGCGAAAGGTCGGGTGAGATTGTCATTCGTCTTCAGTGTGTGGGACCTAGAAAATACGAGCTTGCGATTAGCGACAACGGTGTGGGTATGCCAGAGATTTCAGTAAAAAGAAAATTCGCAAGTCAAAAAACCTTGGGTCTGGGATTAGTCAATATTTTGGTAGAACAACTAAAAGGCAGTCTTTGCTTGGACGTGGGTGGGGGAGTTGCCTATAAGATCGCTTTTGAAGAGGTTAATAAAAGTCATCTATTGAAAAGTACATATTGAGTTAAGTGGTAGGTGTGGTAACTTCATGTGAGTAGCTCGGTGCGGCGACGCTGGCTGCGGCTGATATCGCCGAGCGAATAAATCCTTCTCAGATGGAGCCATCATGAGCGGTGTCTTGGTCCTCGCGTGTGGAAGTCTTGGTCAGGTTGGTGATATTCCTCAAAGAAGTCTTAGCTATCTTAAGACAGCGGATCTTGTGGTTTTTGAAGAAGATCGTGCTGCAAGACAACTATTGAAAGCAGCGCATGTTCATCGAGAGTATCTAAGGCTTTCCGAACATCGCCAGCAGGCGACGCTTGAGCAAGTTAAAGAAGCTCTAAGTCAAGGAAGTACGGTTGTTTACATGAGCGATCAGGGCATGCCGAATCTTGCTGATCCAGGTAAAGAGATTTTAAAAATTGCTTATGATCTAGGCGTAAGGGTGCAGGTTATTCCCGGGCCAAGTAGTATTACTGCCGCGCTTGCGGCGTATCCTTTACCACATGAACGTTTTACATTTGCAGGTTTTCTTCCGCGAACAGATGATGGGCGAGTGAATATTTTAAGAGGGTTTCGTGACCTCAAACATCCGATCGTTATACTCGAAACTCCTTATCGTCTGAAACCCCTTCTTGAATCATGTCTTCGAGTGTTTCCAACGAGGTCTTGTTGGAAGGGTTTTTTGGCCATAGATATCACGGGACCCAAAGAAACCTATTGGTTCGGTGATTTCCAGCAACTTATAAAAAGATCCGACGAGCTGGATGAGAAAATGAATTTTGTTTTGATTATCGGTCGGAAAATAGAATCATAAGCCAGAAGCTAAAACTCAAACACATAGCTTAACTGCGAAAAATATCTGGCGTATGAGTTTTGCCCTCGAGAGGAATTCGTCAGCTCATATTGACCTTGCAGGACTTGGTAGAGTGCGGGCATGAACTGCCACTTCCATGATAGGTCGAGTCCGAATCCTGTGTCTTTTCTCCCGTCAGAGGCTGAGGGAAAAGTTTTGCTTACATAAAAAAGACTGCTATCGAGTGAAGTTCGGAGCAGAATTTGCCAAAGAAAAGATCCTGTGAACTTCAAGTATGTAAAGTCGTCACCATGGACGTCTTCGCGGCGGTATTTTAGCTGTCCTCGTTCTAACAGGAGCTTGCTGGTCGTCTTCTTAAAGAACCAGTTTGTCTCATAGGGCACTACGGACAGTCCGTAGACCTGGTCACGATTGGTGCGAGAAGATGGCATTGAAACTTCATGAGTTGTAGGATCAAAGGGGAGCCCCTGGTCGGGAACAGGGTCGAAATTTTGCATGTCGGTCAACTGTATTGCTGGTTTCAATGGTAGCCTTGGTGAGGCTGCTTCGAGTTCGATGCCGATGAAGTCTTTCCCTGAGGCGGAACCGATCCATACCATACCGAAAAATGGCTTTGTCCTGAGTTTGATCCAAGGAGACGAGTTTACTGATTTGATATTCTTTTCATCTGAGAAGAGCGTCTTTAGATCTTCCCGATCAGGATCGTCATTTGACTCAGTTGGTTCAGTCGCTGGTTTGGGTTGACCAAAGGTGAGGGAAAAGTCGAATCCAGAAGAAAACATCGAAACGCCGGCCTTTTTTAAAGCGGGTTTAAAATATCCGATACGAGACACTTCAAAAAGCAAACTAAAATCAGCACTTGGATCTTGAAAAGGCTCGATCTTAACACGTCCTTTAAATGCGTTACCAGTGCCACCTCGGTGACGAATTTCTATGGGTGGTTCTTCGCCCTCCGGAATGCGAAAAATATTTGAATCGTATAAGACCCCAAGTTCCCCGGATAAAGTTGCCAACTTTTTCCGATTGTAACTATTAATAAAGCGTTTGGCAGCTTTTGCCATGGAGCGGTCCATATTCTTTGTATTGTTCTTATTTTGAAGCGTAGCGCTATTTTCAGGGGAGGCGTTGAGTGAGTTCCACTTTGTATCCCAGAGCGAATAGCTAAAATTCTGCTCGGCCCAAAAGTGTCTGTTTTGAGCCGCATAGGAAACGGCCGTGACATAGTGAAGCCATTGACCCTGATCAAAGTCACGTTTTCTTGCCTGATCAAACCAAGTGATGGCTTCATCCCAGGTTTTGCTTTCGGCATACATGAGTCCGGTAAAAAAATAAGGCTCCGGGGCATCGGGGTTAAGTCTTCTCGCCTGATCAAAACACTCTCTTGCTTCTTTAAATAAAAAGACGCCGTAGTAAGCAAGGCCTAACTCGTAAGCGACGTTGTACGCGCCTTGGCTTTTGGCGTTCTTCTTGGTTGACTTAGTCGCTTTTTGGGTCATTAAAAACCTGTAAGGAAGAAGAACCTCGATCGCTGAGAAAAAATCTTTTTTTGCGATTAGTTGACGCGCAGAAGTGAGAGCCTCTTTTACCGAAGCCCCTTTTGCTCGGGAAAGAAAATATTCTGGCGTTGTGAGGTGTATGACGCTGGAGGCGAGAGATTCGTCGGGAATGACGAATAGGGGATCTTCCGGGTTGTTAAAGTATTGGGGCATAAGCATGTGCAGAGGTTGATTAAGTTCGCTCAGTGCGTGAAATTCTTCGCTCGATACATCGGCCTCGTCGGTTAAGGCCTCAGGTTTTTTTTCTTCTGATTCCTTGATCGAAATAGCGACTCTTACTGGTAGCGTGACGGAACGTGACTTAGACGTTTTGGTTTCGCTAAAAACAAGATTCGCAGTTCCTCTCAAGACGATCACTTGAATCTCTTGCGGTGTAATATCTTCTTGATTTTCGTTTTCTTGTGAAGTTTTCACGATCGTGACGATTAGGTCGCTATGGACTCCAGGTTTAAGCGTCAGGGTGTCATTAAGTTTGATGATCCAAGCTGGTTCTGAGTCATCTAAAATTCTGGAACGCAAGGTTCCATGGTCAATTCTGATAGATCTGACATTTTCTTTTTGATTTTCTTCCACCTCTTCATCTATAAGTATTGCGCTCGATGGGAGAACATAGTGGTCTTCTTGCTTGGGACGACCGAAGTGAAGTGTGCTTGCGGGATGTGTTGATAGAGTTCCCGACCAGGTTAAGGGACTCCGTTCAGGGCCGACGGAAACCGCTTGGTTCTTTCTTCGCCAGTAGCCAATATCGGTGAGACTTGAGACAAAAAAGTCTTCGCTCCAAAAGGGCTCACCAACCGACTGAGGATCTGCCGAAAGGATCTTTGGAATGACAGCGCTTGGTTTACTGAACGCGATTTTTTCTTTTACTTTGATATTAAATACCAGTGTCTTGGAACCGTTCTCATTCGCAATGTTCAGCGTGAGTTTATGCCGACCGACAGCCCAGGTGATCGTGTCAAAAAGGCACTCAGCTTTAGAACAAATGTTTTCGTGAAAAAGATTCCACGTGTATTGAAGGTCCCCTCCCACGGCGTCGACGCTGAGCTGCAGGGTATCGCCCCTTACAAGTTCGGTGTCGAGTTCGCTATATTTCTGGATAACAGGCAGTTCTCTTGACGGTTTGTCTTTTGGAGTGCCTCGAACCTCAAAGGCCCACAGCATTAACGTCAACAAAGCAAAGTGGAGTAAGTTAGGCATAAGATTGGACATACTCAATGCTATGGCCTTGCAAATTTTTCTTTGAGACGTGTTAGAACGCATTGAGGAACAAGCGAACTGACATCTCTCCCGTACGACGCGACTTCTTTGACGAGAGATGATGAAATATGGCTGAACTCCTTAGCTCCCTGCATGAAAAGAACCTCAACGGCAGGAGCCAGGGCGCGGTTCATGAGGGCCATCTGCATCTCGAATGGAAAGTCGACTTCTGACCGGAGCCCTCGAATGAGCACTTGGGCTCTTTCTTTTAGCGCATAGTCAACTGCAAGCCCCGAAAACGATGCAATTCTAATGGCCGGATTATCAATTTCAGCGCAAGCCGTCTTGACTAAGGCCATGCGCTCCTCAAAGGTGAAAAGTGGCGGTTTTGACGGGTTTTGACCGATGCCAATGATAACTTCATCAAAAAGCACTGCCAACCTGCGAATAAGATCAAGATGGCCAAAAGTGATCGGATCAAAACTTCCTGGGTATAGCACCTTCTTTTTAGCCGATTCGTTAGTGTTGGGTGTCATAACGATGCTCCTTAACCCTTGTTCCAAAGAGTCAGTTTTGTTTCTCCGTAGCTTCTCTCTTTAAAGAGCCGCCAGCCGCTTTGCGTGAGGGAGTCAAATTGAGGAGAAACATCTTTCATAAGCCCCGTCTCGATCGCGAGCGTAGCATCGATTGAGGTCACTTTCAATAATTCTGGACCCAAAATGGGGAGCCAGGCATTAATGTCTCGATACGGCGGATCTGCCCACACGAGATCGAATGGAGCCCATGAAGCGAGACCAGCCCAGATTTTTCGAACATCAGCCGGGAGGATTTCAAGGGGTGTTATAATTTCGTTGATCTTGATTGCCCGTTCTTTGATGCCATCCACATTTTTTCGGAGGAGGCGAATGGCTTCGCGGTCAGATTCCACGAAAACACAACCAGAAGCCCCGCGGCTCAAGGCTTCAATGCCGACCGCGCCCGATCCGGCGAATAAGTCGAGAAGCCGTGCCCCATTGAGTTCTCCTTGCAACATATTTAAAGCGGCCGAGCGGACTTTGGATGACGTGGGTCTCACCTTAAGTCCTGGAGGTGACAAAAGTTTTGCTCCTTTAAAGCGTCCTGATGTGATATTCATAACTACCTACCGCTGACCTCGTGGGGAACGGACATCATTTTTTTCTTGTAATTTTTCACCGTTGTCTTACTTTGAAAGACCCGGTTTAACATTTTGAGACTTATTGACCAAAAAGGACCCTCATCAGCAATGAACATACGACAAATTCAGGAAGCGCGCGAGCTTTTTGGCATCGACGAGTGGGGCGCTGGATATTTCGGAATAAATGACGAGGGAAACATTGTTTGTTACCCAACCGGTGAAGAACATTTAAGCGTCGACCTTATGGAGGCCGTGGCGGAATGTAAAGAAAAAGGGCTTAAGCTTCCCCTGATTGTGCGTTTTCCTCAAGTTATTGAGGGTCAACTTGAGAGGATGCATACGGCGTTCAGTACTGCAATTGCAGAGTATCATTACAAGGGACGACACTTTGGGGTGTTCCCCTATAAGGTCAATCAAAGACGCGAATTTATCGAGAACGTCGTGTCATCGGGACAGTCGATGGACTACGGTCTTGAGGCCGGGTCGAAAGCGGAATTATTAGCCGCTCTAAGCTATTCTCTTTCCGATGATGCCCTGCTCATAGGTAATGGCTTTAAGGATGCGGAGTTTATTGAACTCGGTTTCCACGGTGCCGCGATCGGGAAGAACGTCATCCTCGTGGTGGAAGGTCCTGAAGAACTCGAGATGATTATTCAACAAGCCCAAAAACATCCCGTGTGCCCAGAACTTGGCCTTCGGATCCGGCTCTACAGCCGTGGTTCTGGCAAGTGGGAAAAATCATCAGGCGAAACGTCGAAATTCGGCTTAACAACGATTGAAGTCCTGCGTTCACTCAAACTTCTTGAAGAGCACAATCTTCAAGAGAAACTTTCGCTTCTTCATATTCATATTGGTTCGCAGGTTACGGAAATCAAACGTTTTAAAAACGCGATGAAAGAAATCTCCCGCGTTTACGCGAAGATCTGGAAAATGGGCTATAAACCGCGCTACCTCGATATTGGAGGTGGAGTGGGCGTTGATTACGACGGCAGCAAGACATCGTTTTCTGCAAGTGCCAACTATTCGCTTCAAGAATTTGCCAACGACGCTGTCTACGTCATCGGGGAAGTCTGTGCGAACGAAAACGTACCGTGCCCGCATCTGATTACAGAAAGTGGCCGCATCATTGCGGCGTACCATTCTGTGGTCATCACCGATATTCGTGAGGTCCAGGGAGAAGAAACGATTACATCGGTGGAAGAGGTCGGTATCGAACCGGATATTTCAAGTTCTCACAAAGGCATTAACGAGCTGAAATATATTTTGGATAACATCAATCGCAAAAACTTTGTCGAGTATTATCACGATGCCCTTGAATATCACGACGAGCTTTTCACGCTCTTTAACCTGGGTTACCTGCAGTTGGAAGATCGTGCCCTCGTCGAGGATTTGTTCCACAAGATTTGCCGCAGAGCTTTGTTTTATTCGACGTTTCATAGGCATCAGCTTGAAGAGTTCGAGGAACTGCAGAAGTTGATGTATAGTAAATATCTCGCGAATTTCTCAATCTTCCAATCAATTCCGGACGCTTGGGCTATTGATCAGCTCTTTCCGGTGATGCCCCTTTCAAGGCACGAAGAAAAACCCACACACAAGGCGACGATTGTTGATATCACATGCGATTCCGACGGTTGTCTTGAACGCTTTATCGATCGACATGATGTTAAATCGGCCATCGATCTACATCCGAGGACGAACGATCCCTATTATATTGGTTTTTTCCTCGTGGGTGCTTATCAAGAGAGTCTCGCTAACGAGCATAATTTGTTTGGAGCGATTAATAGCGCTGAGATTCATATTAAAGATAATGGATCTTGGGAGATTACCAAGACGACGTCAGGGGAATTAATCCAAGATCTCCTGCAGTACCGGAATTACGATGTTCGAGATTTATTCGAGAGCTACCAGAATCAAATTAAGAAAAGTGAGAGTCAGGGTCTTGTTAAGAGGGGAGCAGGAGCCAAGATATTAAAACGGCTCAAGGAACTTATGAAAGTGTATCCCTACCTTCTAGAAAATTGATTGACACCAAAAAAAAGTTTTTTTTTCTAAAAAAAACAAATATCTAACGGGTCTTCCTGCGAAGACTCCGGAGATCTTTTTTTCTT
>CAILAO010000291.1 GCA_903832105.1 uncultured Pseudomonadota bacterium
AGACTCCGCACGCGATGGAATTCGTCATTAAACGTGCAGAGTCTCTTCTTTTTGGGTATACTCTACTGAGCTATGGCGACCGGAAAACCACAAAAAAGAATTTATCTCGTCAATCGCGACTTTCAATTGCGCTATGCGAAAAGCGCCATGGTTGTTGGTTTTGTTTCGACGGTTCTTACAACGATATTAATTCTATGGCCGCTATATGCTTTTGAAATCCTCAGAATTCCAAGGTTTCTACCAGCTCCGATTCTCGTCTTAATGTGTGTTCCTATTGTTATTAATATCTTTTTTATTGCATTCATGGGAATCCTATTGACCCACAAAATTGCCGGGCCTATGTACAGCCTCATTCGTTATATGCGCCAAGTAGAACGGGGAAATTATGCCGCCGTGGCGCGTCTTCGTGAGGGAGATGAGTTAAAATATGTAATTCGAAATTTTAATTGTATGGTCGAATCGCTAGTTATTAGTGCTAACGAAGATCTTGATATGGTGAAAAAGCTGACTTTTTTGCTCCAGGCTCTTAAAGCGAGACATGACGAAAAGGGGTTGGAAGAGGCATTGAGTATGATCGAAACTCTTGAGGCAAAATATTGTAGAAAACTTGCTAATACATCGAATCCGAAGAAGCAAATGACATGATTGAGAGACTGACAGGAAAACTTATCGTGAGAAGCACTTCAGGTGTCATTATTGATGTTCAAGGAGTGGGATATGGTGTTGAGGTGCCTCTCTCTCTTCTTAGTGAACTTCCGGCAATAGGATCGAACATTGATCTATGGATTTATACCCACGTTCGCGAAGACCTCATCAAGCTATATGGATTTTCAGCATTCGAAGATAGACAAACGTTCGGTATTCTACTTGAAGTCAGTGGAGTGGGTCCCAAAGTTGCGCTGGCGATGCTTTCAACTCTGACGGTATCTGCGCTTAAACAAGCTGTATTGCAGCAAAATATTGCACTTTTGGAGGTTGTACCCGGAATTGGTGCGAGGACCGCAGAAAAGATTTTAGTTGAGTTGAAATCAAAAATGAAGAAGTTACAAAATTGTTCTGCATCCCTAAACGATGTCGCAAAAAAGACTGAGGATGGCGATGTAAAAACTTCGGATAATCGCGAGACGGCTTCGGCTCTTGGGGATCGTCAGAGAAGAATCGATGCTGATTCTGTTGATCATGTTCTTCAAGATGTACAGTCAGCTCTAGAAAACCTGGGTTTTAAGGAGCGGGACGTTGTTCCAATTATCCAAAAACTTACTGTAGGACGTTCTAAAGATAATCATGAACATGATGGAGCGGAAAACAAATTGGAATTTAATGGATTACTAAAGCTTGCTCTTCGTGAACTCGGTGCAGTTGGATTAGGGAAGAATTCAAATTAGGATCAGACATGAATAAGAAAGATGGCTTTAATGGTGTAACTATCGAGCGTTCCGTAACGACTGAAGCAACGCAGACTGATTTGGTTTTGGAGGAAAAAATTCCGCAGCTAAGACCTGCTTCTTTTGATGAATATCCCGGCCAAGAACAGATAAAAGAAAATTTAAGGATCTACGTTGAAGCGTCAAAGCGTCGGAAATCCCCCCTTGATCACGTGATTTTGCATGGACCTCCGGGACTTGGAAAGACGACTTTGGCGCGTATTATTGCTAATGAACTAGGGGTTCCTTTTTTCTGTACGAGTGGCCCTGCCGTTGAGCGTCCAGGAGACTTGGCTGGAATGCTCACTGGGCTTGAACAGCGGAGTGTTCTATTTATAGATGAGATTCATCGTCTATCGATTCAGGTTGAGGAAGTCTTGTATTCTGCCATGGAAGATTTCCATATCGATATTTTAATAGGTCAAGGCCCGACAGCGCGATCGATGCGAATGCCAATTAATCCATTTACGCTAATTGGAGCGACCACGAGGCTGTCACTTCTATCAAGACCGCTTGTGGGACGTTTTGGAATTCAAGAGAGACTTGATTACTATGACGAAGTAGCTCTCATGAAAATCCTTAAGAGAAGCGCGCAAATTCTTGGTATTTCTTTGAGTGAACAAGGTGCGGTCGAACTTGCGCGAAGGTCGCGCGGAACCCCGAGGCTTGCGAATCGTCTTCTCAAGAGGACATGGGATTTTGCTGAAGTATCCGGAGATTCTATAGTCTCAAAAGAGATCACCGACATTGCTCTCGCAAAACAGGAGATCGATCAGCGTGGTCTTGATAAAACGGATCGGCTTATTTTGAAAACAATCCTTGAGCGTTATGACGGTGGTCCTGTCGGTGTTGAGACGCTTGCCGCAACGATCGGGGAGGAGAAAACAACTGTTGAGGACGTCTATG
>CAILAO010000292.1 GCA_903832105.1 uncultured Pseudomonadota bacterium
GAAACTATATCAATGATGCACTCTTTACCTTCATCGATTGAGTACAGCGTGTGAGTCAAAGCTAAAGTTTTTAGAAAAGAGATCACGGTAAAGTTATAAGTCGAAGATTAAGATAAAACCTAAGATTGACAAAGCTTTTAAGACAACTGAGCGCACACCCTAGTATGCCTTTGCTAGAAGAGCCCGCTTTTCACTCGGTTTACCTGTGAATATACAAGCTCCTTTCTCTTGTTCCTGATCCAAAGGAATACACCGAATTGTAACTTTAAGATCAGCAAACCTCTGCTGAACTGTAGGATCTGGTGCGTAGTGGCATAAGGCAAATCCGCCGTGGATCTCGGGTTTTTCAGTGTTTTTAGGTGTGAAATAGTCGTCAAAATCCTTAGCGTTTTCGATTTTTACCGTATGCGTTTTGCGAAATGAGAGTGCGCGTTCAAAGAGACCTTTTTGCATGTCACTTAAAATAGAAGAAGCCTTAGAGACAAATTCATCAAACGGAAGCGACGATTTTTCTTTCGGGGAGAGATCACGGCGACCAAAAAACACAGAATTATTGGCGATGTCTCTCGGGCCAATTTCGATGCGGATCGGAACCCCCCGCTTGATATGGAACCAGGCTTTTTCGCCACCACGGAGGTCTCGATCGTCAATCTCAACTTGGATTGGCTGGTCATAAAATTTTTGCGACATTAGAGAAGAAGAAAGCCGTTGACAGAACGAGAGTACTTTTGATTTCTCGTCGTCATTTCTATAGATCGGCATAATAACAACATGCTTGGGAGCCAGGCGAGGGGGTAGGACAAGACCGTTATCATCACTATGAGCCATAATGATGCCGCCGATAAGTCTTGTCGAGACACCCCAAGACGTAGTCCAGGCAAAGGTTTCCTGACCGTTCTTGTCCAAAAACTTAATATTGGAAGCCTTGGCAAAGTTTTGCCCAAGAAAGTGAGAAGTGCCAGCTTGGAGCGCTTTACGGTCTTGCATCATGGCTTCAATAGCGTAAGTGTCAACGGCGCCCGGGAACCTTTCTTCAGGAGGTTTAACGCCTTTTATGACGGGAATGGCCATGAATTCGTGCGAAAATTTTTCATAGACGCTGAGCATGCGATGAGTTTCTTCGATGGCCTCTTCAGAAGAAGAATGAGCCGTATGGCCTTCTTGCCAAAGAAATTCGGCGGTCCTTAAAAAAAGCCGTGTACGCATTTCCCATCGGACAACATTTGCCCATTGATTAATCAAAAGAGGCAAGTCTCGATAAGATTGTACCCACTTCGAAAAAGACGCTCCGATGATTGTCTCACTCGTAGGGCGAACGATAAGAGGCTCTTCGAGGGGACCTGCGGGGACAAGACCTCCATTTTTTCCAGGTTCAAGTCGGTGATGTGTTACGACAGCGCACTCTTTCGCAAAGCCTTCAACGTGCTTTGCTTCCTTTTCAAAGAAGCTCAAAGGAATAAAAAGTGGGAAATATGCATTGACATGACCGGTATCTTTAAACATTTGATCGAGCGCTTTTTGGATGTTTTCCCAAAGAGCGTAACCCCACGGCTTGATAACCATGCAGCCACGGACTGGAGAATTTTCCGCTAGATCGGCAGCCTTAATGACCTGCTGATACCACTCAGGATAGTCGTCTTCACGTGTTGGTGTAATTGCAGTGTCAGCGGGTTTTGCCATGGCGTGGTCCTCTCGTTGTAGAAGATGATGCAATAAAATCCAAACTATTATATTAGTAAAAGGGCAACATGTCCCCGATTTTTTTGAGGAGTTAGAAATCATGTTCGAAAAAGGTGCTTTCTCTTCAGTAGAAGAGCTTAAAGGCCGAATCTTGGCGGCAAAAGGCGATAAACCAGCCGATCTTGTTATAAAAAACACCAGATTTCTTAATGTATTTAATGGAACGTTTGAAACCGGTGATGTCGCCGTTTCAGAGGGCGTCATAGTCGGCGTTAAAGAAAGTTATCAGGGAACAAACGAAATCGATGGCAAAGATGTTTTTGTCGTTCCAGGCTTTATTGATGCACATGTTCATATTGAGAGCAGCCTCATGACTCCCGGAAGCTTCGAGAAGGCCGTTCTACCATGCGGAACAACATCGATTGTTTGGGACCCTCATGAAATAGCGAATGTGTTGGGGGTCAATGGAATTAAATGGGCCATCGAAGCCTCAGAAGGTCTGCTTCTTGACGTTTTTTTGATGCTGCCGAGCTGTGTGCCATCAACCCCAACAGAAATGGGCCTTGAAACAAGCGGAGCCGCTATTGGCCCCCAGGACCTCGCTTCTTTTTTATCTCATAAAAGGGTTTTGGGACTTGCTGAAATGATGAACTTTCCTGGGGTTTTATTTTTGAATGACGAGGTGTTAGAAAAGCTGAGTCTTTTTAGAGATAAAAAACGTGATGGTCATTCTCCTGGACTCACGGGTAAAATGCTGAACGCCTATAGTTCTGCAGGAATCCACTCGTGCCATGAATCGACCGTCCTGGCAGAGGCTGAAGAAAAACTCATGAAGGGAATTCATGCGTTAATTAGAGAAGGTTCTTGCGCCAAAGATGCAAAGGCTTTGCTACCGATGCTTACTTCCTACTCCGCAAGTAATGTGGCCTTCTGTAGCGATGATCGAAACCCTGCGGACATTGCAAAAGAAGGGCATATCAATCACATTATTGATATCGCGCTTTGGGCTGGGCATAAACCGCAAGACGTTTTTATCGCGGCTTCATATGGTCCGTCACGTATTTATGGGCTTATCGATCGCGGGGCCATTGCTCCGGGGATGGTTGCAGATTTTTGCTTGGTTACCCCTAAGAAAGCGCAGGACTGGAAGACAGGACTTTCTATTAAGACTGTTTTTAAAAAAGGACGGGAAATTTCTAAAGAGGTTTTTAAGGAAGAACAGAGAAAAGATACATATAAGAGACGAGAAAAAAACCTTGATCTTTGCAGTGTTACGCAAGACTTGTTTGTTGTTGAACCTGTGCTCACTCGGGCAGTTACAGCCGAAAAGGCGAAGGTTAATGTTATTGGCGTTAGGCCAGGGCAGATTATAACAGATGCGCTGGTGGAAGAGCTTCCTATCTCGCACGGAGAAATTCATCCAAGCGTAGAAAAGAATATTCAGAAGATTGCGGTTCTCGAAAGGCATCATGCAACGGGTCTTTATGCGGCAGGTTTTGTAAAGGGGTTTGGGCTTAAAAATGCAGCAATCGCAACTTCGATTAATCATGACGCCCATAATGTGATTGTTGTTGGAACTGATAATGAGGTCATGGAGGCTGCCGTGAAGAGGCTTCAAGAGATTGATGGCGGTATCGTTGTCATAGAAAAGGGGGGGCAAAGACGTGAAGAACTTCGGCTTCCTCTCGGAGGGCTTATGACAGATGCTGAGCCTGATGAAGTCGCAGGAGCGATTATAAAACTAAAGAAACTGGCGCGAGAGTTGGGTTGCACCCTTGAGGAACCGTTTTTGCAGTTGTCTTTCCTGGCGCTCCCTGTTATTCCGGCTCTGAAGCTTTCAGATCGGGGATTGATTGATGCCTGTCAGTTTAAGATAATTCCAGTGGTCGTCCAAAATTGAGAAGCGAAGGAGCAAGATCATGAGTGAAAATTATTTTGAAGC
>CAILAO010000293.1 GCA_903832105.1 uncultured Pseudomonadota bacterium
CGAGTAGGAATTATATCCATATTCGCGTCGTTGGACTGCAGGGGATCTTAGTGGGATTTCTTCCTTTTCTTTTAGGGCCCAGCGAACAGATGTCGAGAAACATCATGCTCTCTCTTTTTAGCATTGGGATTAAGGGTGTTTTATTTCCAATTCTTCTTATTTACACCGTTCGAACGATCAAAGTCCGTCGAGAAATTGATCCTTTTGTGGGTTATCCTTTTGCTATGGTGGCAGGGATTGTCGGCTTTTTAATTTCGCTTTGGCTCGCGGGAAAGCTTGCGGCTGGTGCTGTTGATGTCCAGCCTTTTTTTCTTGCGGTGGCTCTTTCGACAAGTTTTGTGGGACTCTTTTGCATTGTAACCAGGAAACTTGCAATGTCGCAGGTGATCGGGTACTTGGTTTTCGAAAATGGCATTTGGATGTTCGGAGCCGAGTTGGTGGATGGAATCCCGCTTCTTCTGGAACTTGCGATTCTTCTTGATGTGTTTGTCGCTGTTTTTGTACTTGGTCTCGCTATCTATGAGATCAATCGAGAGTTTTCGCATATTGATGTGGATCGGATTAATTCGCTGAAAGGTTAAGAAAGGGTTAGAAAGAGTCACCATGCTGGAATCGCTCCTATTTGTTCTTGTTTACTTCCCTGTTATTTCCGGGGCTGGATGCGCATTATTTCGCTCTCCGCGTGCTATTTTAATGGGGTCTTTTCTTTCGGTACTGGTTTCGTTTCTTATAGCTGTTCATTTGTGTGTTGCTGTTTTTAGCGGCGACGTCGTGAGATCCGCAAGAAACTGGCTTTTTTTAGATGAACTTTCCGCATTTCATCTCGTTATCATGACGCTTGTTTTTCTTTTATCTTCTCTTTTCGCGATGGGCTATTATAGGGAGGAAGTGCGTGCGGGAAAGCTGAAACTCAGACAGATAAGGCAGCACACGGTTCTTTGGTCAGGATCGCTGACGGCAATGACTCTCGTGCTCTTATCGAATAATCTAGGTCTTATGTGGGTTGGCATCGAAGGAACGACGCTTCTCACGGCCTTTCTTATAAGTCTTCATAGAACAAAACCGTCGCTCGAAGCCAAATGGAAGTATCTTATTATTTGCTCTGTCGGGGTCGGAATGGCCTTTATCGGGACGATTTTTGTGGGGAGCGCAGCGACGACGCTAAGGCTTGGTTTTCAAGAGGCCATGATGTGGAGCGAATTGCTAAAATCCGCTTCGTCGCTTAATCCGGTTTTCATGAAAGTGGCATTTCTGTTCGCCCTTGTTGGATATGGCACAAAGGTTGGCCTCGCACCCATGCATAATTGGCTTCCTGATGCCCATAGTCAAGCGCCCTCTCCAGTGTCTGCGATGTTTTCAGGCTTCATGTTGAGCACCGCAATGTATTGTCTCATGCGTTACGTTCCGCTTGTTGAGGGGGCTACCGGAAATGTTGGGTGGAGCCTCGAATTACTTCGCTTCTTCGGTATGGTCTCAATACTGGTTGCAGCAGCGTTCATTGTTTTGCAACACGACCTTAAGAGACTTCTCGCTTATTGCAGCGTCGAACATCTTGGCATCATTGCTCTCGGGGTAGGTCTGGGGGGGCTGGGGACTTTCGCGGCGCTCTACCACACCCTCAATCATTCGATCAGCAAGTCATTTTCATTTTTTGCAGCGGGACGACTTGGTCAGATTTATCATTCACACGACATGGACAAGATGCATCAAGCAATAAAGGTCTCCCCGGTTTGGGGGATCGGCATTCTTTCTAGCCTGTTGTCGCTTGTCGGTATGGCGCCATTTGCTGTGTTCATGAGTAAGCTCCAGATTATGAGAGCAGCAATTTCGGGGGGATATTATTATTCTTTTGCAGTTTTTGTTTTTGGTAGCGTGATTATTTTTATTAGCATTTTAAGAGACGCTATCTCGATTGTTTGGGGAGTTGAAGAGAGGTCGCTCGAAACGATCGAGAACGAACTGCATGGTGTGGCCATTGACGAGTCCCATGAAGGTGCTAAATCTCACGATAAAGGGAGAATCAAAGCTATTAGAGGTCAGATGTGGGAGTGGGGACTCGTGGTAGTATGTATTTCTCTTCTTTTGGTTCTCGGGCTTTATTTACCGAAGGAATTAATGGATGGAATGAATCGAGCTGCCAAGATCGTAGGGGGTGGTTTTTGAGTAGCGATGCCATATTGAAGCTTGAAAACGCGAAACCCGTCCCTTGGGAACATATTCCGGTGGTTGATTATGTTAAGTTTCGTGAGCTTATTGTAGATAGTATTCGTGATGAAGGGAAGAGGCTGGTTGCACTGATAGCAATTCCCGCTTGTCCCGAAGAGGTCTCTTCACAAAACCTTCGCTTAGTGACCATACTTGCTGATGATAGCAAGAATGATCTTGCTGTATCGTCAGCCAACATTACTGGAAGATTTCAGTCGATAACTCCGCTCTGTTCTTCAGCGCATATGTTTGAACGGGAGATTGCCGAGATCTATGGGGTGACTCCTCAAAGACATCCATGGCTCAAACCTGTGAGGTTTATAAAAGCATCATCGATTGACGCGGCGAGAGGAAAAGCTGTTAAAAGAGCGCCCGATCTTCCTGGCGTGACGAATTTTTTTAGGGTGGAGGGGGCGGAAATTCACGAAGTGGCTGTGGGACCTGTTCACGCAGGTATCATTGAGCCAGGACATTTTAGATTTCAGTGCCACGGTGAAACCGTGCTGCATCTTGAAATAGCCTTGGGTTATCAGTTCCGAGGGATCGAATCGAAGTTAAAAGGGGGACCAAATGCAAGAACCCTTCATTACATGGAGACGCTTTCGGGTGATACGACTGTCGGACACTCACTTGCTTATGCGGGAATCATCGAGGGACTCGCGGGTATTGATGTTTCTATCGAAGAACAAGCCTTGAGAGGAATTGCTCTTGAACTCGAAAGGCTTGCGAACCATACCGGAGATTTGGGAGCCCTTGCCAACGACATAGGCTATCTTCCGACTGCGTCATACTGCGGGAGGATTAGAGGCGACTTTCTAAATATGTCAGCACTTTTTTCAGGAAGTAGGTTTGGTCGGGGGATTATCGTGCCCGGCGGAGTGAGATTTGGCGCTGATGAAGAGCGCATGACAGAGCTTAAGAAAAGGCTTGTTCTGGCGAAAAAAGACGTGACGAATGCGGTCAAGCTTCTATGGGGGAGCGCCGGAGTTATGGCTCGCTTTCAAGATACGGGCATCGTGGAGCAGCATGATGCAAAAGGGATTGGCATGGTGGGCTTGGCGGCCAGGGCTTCTGGGGTAAATATGGACGTTAGGAGTGATTTTCCGTTTGGTATTTACAAAACAGAATCCATAAAAAAAGTAGTGCAAGCTTCCGGAGATGTTTACGCAAGGGCGAGGATCCGATGGCTTGAGATCAAAGAGTCGATCGATTTTATAGAACGAGTAGCACATCGTTTC
>CAILAO010000294.1 GCA_903832105.1 uncultured Pseudomonadota bacterium
CTTCAGTGCGGCACCTGCAGTGGATCTTGTCCCGTCTCTACCGCAATGAAGCATCCTCCTCGCAAGATATTCGCCATGATCAGGGCTGGAATGAAAGATGAAGTCCTGTCCAGCACAACACCGTGGTTTTGCGCCTCTTGTTACAAATGTACAGTCGAATGCCCCGCGCAAATCAAAATCACTGAAATTATGTACCTCTTAAAGCGTCTTTCTATTCAAGAAGGAAAAGCCCGCGAAGGAAAAGATATCGAAAACTTCTATCGGATTTTTCTTGATATTGTCAAAAAGAACGGCCTCGTCCACGAATTAAGCCTACTCCTTCGATACATGCTGCTGCGGCACCCCATCGAGCTTATGAAACAATCTCCTATCGGCATTAGGATGTTTTTACAAGGCTGCTTACCTATTTTGCCTCACAAACTGAAAGGTCTTAGCGGTTTCAAAAAGATGATTGATCGCGCGCAAACGATTGAAGGGAGAACCGAATAATGAAGTGTATTTACTACCCCGGCTGCTCCGGGCAAGCTACTGCCAAAAATTATAATATCTCCTTTCAAGAGATCTGTAAAAAACTCGCAATCGAGCTTGTTGAACTCGACGACTGGAACTGTTGTGGAACAACTGCGGCAATCTCAATCAACAAAACAGTGGCACTCTCACTTTCTGCAAGGAATTTGGCCCTCGCATCGAATCTCAATACATCAGGACTACCAATTATAACACCTTGTCCAAGTTGCTCATTATCACTTATGAAGGTGAATAAGGTGATAGCTGAAGGCGGCGAGTATGCAAAAAATCTTCAGGAAGCACTCGGCGCTGGCAACATGAGTTATGACGGCAGTGTTGCAGTTCGTCATGTTTTGGATTTTTTGATTAATACGGTGGGCGTCGAAAAGATTGCAAGCCAAGTCGTAAAACCGCTTACCGGTCTTCGTATTGCGCCGTATTATGGTTGTCTTGTGACACGGCCATACTCAGAGGGAGATGACGCCCAACATCCGGAAAACATGGAAAAACTTATTCGCGCTCTCGGTGGGGAGCCAGTCGATTTTCCATTAAAGACGACCTGTTGCGGAGGGACCCTCATGATTACCAAGAAGGACGTCACGCAGCAAATGACGAGCGCTATCCTTAACAGTATAAAGGCGGCTGAAGCCGAAATCATTGCAACTCCTTGCGGTCTTTGCCAATCAAGCCTGGAACTCGCTCAAATGGGTAAGATTCCGCTAAGTCTTCCATCTAACGCTTTACCCGTCGTTAATATTGCCCAACTTATTGGCGTTGCCTTTGGCTTTAAACCAGGCACGCTTATGCTTAACCGTGATATTTTTAATACGGCATATTCCACAAATAAAAAATCTGCATGCTGCTAACGGGACACGCTAGAAGGAGTGATCCATCATGAGTAAAAATTCAAATAGTAAAATAGGTAGTCCAGATAAATCTCCCCAGTCCCCCAGAATTGGCGTTTATGTCTGTCATTGTGGCTCCAATATCGCAGGAAAAGTCGATGTCAAGGATGTCGCCAGCTTTGCGGCCAATCTTCCCAACGTCATTGTTTCAAAAGAATATGTTTTCATGTGTTCCGAGCCAGGACAGAAACAAATTCAAGATGATATCCGGCAACATAAACTTAATAGGATTGTTGTCGCAGCCTGTTCTCCCTCTATGCACGAAAAGACTTTTCGAAAGGTCCTCGTGTCAACCGGACTCAATCCCTACTTACTTCAAATGGCTAACATTAGAGAGCAGTGTTCGTGGGTGACTGAAGACGCCGCTGCAGCCACAGAAAAAGCAAAAGCAATGGTAGCAGGTGCCGTTGGTCGTACGCAGCTCCTAAAACCTCTGAAGAAATCAGAGGTCCCTGTGGCACAAGCCATTATGGTCGTAGGCGGTGGTATCGCTGGTGTTCAAGCAGCGCTTCAATGTGCAGACGCGGGATATAAAGTTTATCTCGTAGAAAAAGAACAGTCGATTGGCGGTCACATGGCCATGCTCGACAAAACATTTCCCACACTCGATTGCTCAGCTTGCATTCTAACCCCTAAGATGGTTTCTGTTGGACAACATCCCAATATCGAACTCTTAACTTATAGTGAAGTGGAATCTGTCGGAGGTTATGTTGGCAACATCAAAGTGAAAGTTCGTCGAAAAGCAACAGGCGTTGACTATGTGAAGTGCAATGGATGCGGAATCTGCCAGGAAAAATGCCCCGCAAAAGCGGACAACGAATTTGAACAAAATAGAAACAAGAGAAAAGCGATTTACACGATGTTTCCACAGGCCGTACCGAATAAACCTGTCATCGACAGGGAAGCCTGTATTTTCTACCAAAAAGGAAAGTGCCGCGCGTGCGAAAAACTCTGTCCAAAGGGAGCTATTAATTTTGAAGACCAGGACCGGTTTGAGGACATTACAGTTGGGTCCGTGATTTTGACGACTGGACATAAAATCTTCGACGCCAAAAAAATGGCCAATTTTGGCTATGGACGCCTACCTGATGTTTACACTTCTCTTGAATTCGAGCGAATGGTCAACTCAAGCGGGTACAGCCATGGCCATATAAAGACATCGGCTGGTGAAGTGCCAAAAGCAGTCGGCATCATTCATTGTGTTGGCAGTCGCGATAAAAGACACCTTCCCCACTGCTCACAAATTTGCTGCATGTACTCACTAAAATTCGCGCACCTGATCAGAGAACATACAGGTGCCGATGTTTATAATTTTTATATTGATATGAGATGTGTTGGAAAAGGCTATGAGCAGTTTTACGATCGCATGCTTCACGAAGGTGTTCACATGATTCGTGGCAAAGTTGCCGAAGTGCTACCCCAGGCTACTGCTGCCCCGTCCGAAAAAGGAAGACTCGTCGCAACGGTCGAAGACACGCTTGCGGGTACGATTCGTAAGATCCCGCTCGATATGGTTATTCTTGCAAACGGAATCCAAGCGGCGGATGACGCTGGTAAAGTCGCACGAACCTTCGGCGTCTCACGCGATCCGGATGGTTTCTTCATGGAGCAGCATCCCAAGTTAAATCCCTTTGGAACGACGGATCAATGCGTTTTCATCGCGGGGACCTGCGCTGGACCAAAAGACATTCCGCACACAGTCTCCCAAGCATCAGCAGCCGCAGCAGGGGCGATCACCATACTTAAGCAGGAAAATCTCTCCATCGAATCAATCACCGCTACCGTTCACGCTGATCGATGTTCGGGATGCAGGATATGTAACCAAGTTTGCCCCTATGAAGCAATCAAGTATAACGAAGAAATGAAAGCCTCTTGTGTCGACGAAGGACTCTGCCGAGGTTGCGGAACATGCGTTGCAGCTTGTCCATCAGGTGCCATTGAGGGGAATCACTTCACATCGGAACAGATCATGTCCGAGCTCGAGATGCTGCTCTCATTCAAGAGTTACGCAAAACCACCTGCGAAGGAAGAAGTTTTATAAATCTTTCGACGTTAACCCGTACTTTCTCATAAGCGCGTGGAAATTTGTCCGCTGCATTCCGACCTGCTCAGCAGCGCGACTGACGTTGCCTTCAGCTCTTTTTAATGCGTCGACCACAAAGCGTCGTTCGATGTCTCTCACGGCGACATCACGGAGTTCGCCCTTAATCTGTTTAAGTTCATCCCATTTCTCGGGAGCCTGTTGATCGGTTGATATTTCTCCCTCAGGGCCTTTTTCAGTAATAATTCCATTAGCTCTACGATCGGCACATTCCTTCGCAGTAATCGACTGCTCAAAGACTCGTTGAACGGTCGCTTGTAATTCCTCAGGGGTAAACGGTTTACTGATATAGTCAGCAGCACCTATTTTCATAGCCTCTACGGCGGTCTGAACGGTGGAATAACCCGTCACTATAACGACTTCCGACGTGACGTTATTTGACTTGATTCGCTTTAAGACTTCTATGCCGTCTAGCTCAGGCATCACGAGGTCGAGTAAAATAACGTCGTAGTTGCCTTTCACCGCAGTTTCCAAACCAACCTTGGGGTCTTGTTGACACTCAACATGATATCCAATCTGCGTGAGAATCCTCTGACAACTCACGCCAACAACGCCTTCATCATCAATCACAAGTACACGCCCACGATTGTTTGTATTTTCTAAGCACTCCATAATATCTCCTTTTAAACGCCTTAAGCAGATTTAATTGGAATTGACACGGTAAAAGTCGTCCCATGTCCTTCTTCAGTTACAACCTTGATCGTCCCGCCATGCTGTTCGATATTGCCATAACTCACACTTAATCCCAACCCCGTTCCTTTTCCTACAGGCTTCGTCGTGAAGAAAGGATCAAATATCTTATCAATGTGCTCCTTCTTAATACCTGCTCCGGTATCAGATATTGTAACAATTACAAAGCTTTTCTCGCTGCTTGTGCTAATGATCACTTCGCCAATTTTTGCTATGGCTTCGCATGCATTCAGAGCCAAATTAAAAAATACCTGTTGAAGTTGGTTTTTATCACCAAAGATTAAAGGAAGATCAGACTTTAAACACTCCATGAACGCAACATCTCGGAATTCCTCCTGTTTTTTAAGCAACATCGTAGCCTTTTGAATCAATTCATTCAGGTCGACCCATTCTTTTTGTGGGACCGACTGATGCGCAAAATCAAGAAGCCCTCGTACAATTTCCCTCATCCGAGTCGTTTCATTAATGATGACTTCAAGATCTTTTTTTTCAGCTTCTCCAATATTTTTGTTTTTATAAAGAAGGTGAGCAAATGTAAGAACACCCGTTAGTGGATTATTGATTTCATGAGCTGTCCCTGCAGCCAATCGCCCTATGGAAGCTAACTTTTCGCTTTGACTGATCTGCTTTTGTGCATTTTCCTGAATTTCATTTTCTCGCTTCTCAATCGCCTCAGCCATTCGATCAATCGTGGAACAAAGCACATCCATTTCCCCTGTTGATTTCAATCCAACACGTGCCTGAAGATCTCCATCCATCAGGCGCCTACATGTTCTTATAACATGATCCATCGGACCCAAAATTTTCTTAACGAACATCACGATAAGGACGAGACTCCCCAGAGCCACAAGACCGATCATAATCGAAAAAAACACGCTAATAATGCGTTGAAGTCGTGCAAATGGTTTCTCAAGAAGTCCGACAGATAAAGCACCAATAACTCTTCCATTAGGGTCTTGGAGAGGTTCATACGCTGAGAGATACCAATCATCCACGATGAAGGTCCTGCCAGCCCAGGTACGACCCAATTCCAAGACTTGATGTTTAACCTCAGCGTTAAGTCGTGTCCCCACAGCAAGCTGACCAGCCCTGTTTTTTACGCTCGTTGCAACACGGATATCACCAAGAAATATGGTGGCAGCCCCAACATCTCTTCCTTCAGAAACCTGGTTCTGAAAAGCTTCTTTATTGATGGTTTCGATGGTATCAACTTTATGATTTAGTAAGGTTGCTACAAACAAAACACCCATGGGCACCTGCTTCGCTGAGAAAAGTGGCACCGCTACAGCAAGAGCTATTCCACTATTTAAAAATGGTCCCTCTCTCAAATTCCGTGCTTTATCCTCGATGCCGCTTTTAGTCCCGGAGAGCAAGTGATTGGCTCCGTCTTTTTCCTCTTCTACGATCGGAATTTTCACTCGTCCTGCAAGAGAAGGATCCTCTCGCTCCAAAAAATCCTTCTCCATGACTATGGTCCCAACGACAGAAACCCGTTCATGAACGGCTTTTTCAATCAGAGAGATCCCCATCAAATTATCATGCAAGTAGAGCTGGTTATGAGCGCGAAATACAACATTCCCGTCAAGATTGACTAGGGTCAACATATCAACATTAAGCTGTTTTTGGAGCATCACGAGCAAAGCCCCAAACTCCTCCTCAACGACTGATTCAATGGGATGTTCAAATGTCCTGCGAATCGAAGCCGCCTGCAGATTTTTCTCCATGAATTCAAGCTGGCCATTATACCCAGCTTTGGCCGCACTTAAGCTGAGCTTTACCCTCATCTGCACTTCTTCCAAAAAGACTCTTCCAAGATAGATTGCCGTGATTAGAGCAAGAACGGTATTTGCCAGCAAAACAACAAGAATGACACTTGCTGTGAGTTTAAGACGGATTGAAGAGAGTTTAAGCTTCAAATTGCGAAGCCCCTAAAATTGTTGCGACCGAATCCATGCCTTTATTTCGTCAATAATCGCACCATAGCGCTTATCTATTTCCGGTGTCAGTTGATCTGAAAAAACCATATCCTCAACGATTTCAATCGCCAAAATGTGTACATTTTTTGGAACTTTCAGCCCTAGGGTTCGCCCCAGCTCAAGCGCCGTAACAAAGGATACATCATGCAGGTTTGAAAGATGGAGTGTTTCGCGAAAATCTTCCACCGAAAAGTAATAGACATCTCCCGGAACACCACCCCTAGTTTTTATAGCATCAATAAAAATCGCGGTATCAAATCCTTGAACGTTTTCTAGAACTTCAAGACCTCCCACACACATGGTCCTAAACTCAAAATCAGGAAAATCTTGAGAACACTTGAGATCGTCAACAACTCGTATACCTATGCTGTCATCCGTAAGAATCGGATTCCCGATACCAACAACTAACACAGACTTTTTTTTCACGGATTACTTTTTCCCCTTCCAGTGATGCTGGGACACCGAGATGCCTTACGGCCTTCGTCATGCCCATGCAGTATCACGAGAACCGCCGTTATTTCAATAATTTCCGCCAAAAAAATCTTAAAACGACCTAATGCCGAAAACGCGTGTTGATCTTCTTCCCTTAGTTCGCTATTTCCGCTATAAAGAACGGGACTTATTTCTTAGAGAAGGTGTTTTATGTGTCTTGCCATCCCAACAAAAGTGCTTGAGCTTCTGCCTGACCGCATGGCACTCGTCGAAATAGGTGGAGTTCATCGAAAAATTTCCCTCGATTTTGTCGAAAACGTGCATGTGGGCGATTTTGTCATCA
>CAILAO010000295.1 GCA_903832105.1 uncultured Pseudomonadota bacterium
AAGACATTACCGATTTAAAAAACAGCGAACAGCGCGTCATTCGCGCCAATGAGTATATAAACAACATTATAAATAGCATCTCGGAAATCCTCCTTGTCATAGGCGCCAAAGGCTTGATTCAAACGGCAAACAACGCTGCCTTACTACTCCTTGAGTATACGGAGAAAGAACTCCTCAATGAGCCTATTTCAAAAATTTTCGACCCTTCCCCAGATAATGCATTTAATCCTGCGGATTTATTAAACCCTGGCGGTCTCGCCGAGGTTGAAACACGCTTTATGACAAAAAGCGGTAAGATGATCCCTACCCTGCTCTCTTCATCGACTATACGCGGCACCGACAAGGATAAGGGGCTGACCGTTGCAATCGTCGCGATGGACATAACAGCGCGGAAAAAGGCCGAAGCCCTCATCGCGCAGCAGCAGATGATGATGGTTCACGCCTCTAAAATGTCAGCTTTGGGAGAAATGGCTGGCGGCATTGCCCACGAAGTCAACAATCCTTTATCTGTTATTAAAGGACACTGTGAGCTTTTGTTTTTAATCTTCTCACAAGAGCATGTCGATTTAAAGGACGTAAAAAAGGCACTCGATCAAATCGATCTCATGAGCACGAGAATTGAAAAGATAGTAAGGGGTCTTTCGACTTTTTCTCGCGACCAAAGTCATGATCCTTTTTTCCCCACCTGCGTTAGTGACATTATTCATGATACTCTGGCATTTTGTGAGAAAAAGATCCGAAATCGCGGCATCGCTCTAACAATTGACAAGATCTCTGACGATCTAATCATCGAATGCCGCCCAACACAGATTTCGCAGGTTTTGCTTAACCTGCTTAATAACGCCTATGATGCGGTAATAACGCAAGAAAAGCCCTGGATCAAGATCGATGTCGAATCAACTGGTCACTGTGTTACCATCGCAGTTTCAAACAGTGGCCCAAAAATCCCTCCCGAAATCTCGGAGAAAATTTTCCAGCCATTTTTTACAACGAAGCCCGCTGGCAAGGGGACTGGATTAGGTCTCAGCGTTTCCTCGGCAATTATGGGATATCACGGAGGCAAGCTTCTCCTTGATCAAAACTCATCTGAGACTCGATTTATTGTTTGCGCAACTATGAAACATGTATAGCTTCAAGCGCTGTATAAAAACTGAGAAATGTGCGTGATCTTCAAAAAGAAAAAGGGTCCCATGATTCCTCATGCAACCCTTTTTCTCATATGTTAAAGAGGTAAAAATCAATAATAGATATATCCGCAGGGAATCGTAGCGAATAAAGCTTCCGGATACATTCCTTCTTGATCTGGCACTGGAATGATTCCAATTTCAGCTTTGGTATTTCCTGTAGGTTCTTCAATAATGTTAACACCGATATTCACGCGAGCCGGCCTTTTATTTGAACAAGAATAGCTGATGAGGGTTTCACCAAGGTCGTTATTTTGAACGTATGCGCAATTAAGTTCCGTACTATTTTGACCTTGAGTCAGATGTCCAACATAAAGACCTTCTTTCGCCTTTGCAGTAATCGAAAATGAATAATCATCTTTGTGGCAACTTAGAACGAGATAGTCACCTTGAGGCTGAATAAAAGAGGTTTTTGAATCATTTGCGTTTTTTTGTCCGCAAGAAACTAACAATGCACTGACTGCGAGAACTGATAAAATAGACTTTTTCATGATATTATCTCCTGTATTTTTTGAGTCTGCTTTTCTCCGACCTATTCGGATCCAGCACACAAAACTAAGTTGCATGTTGCGTGCCGAAATTGGTTATAGCAAAAAAACTGGTGAAAGTGTTAGGTTTGGCCGGTCAGTTGACAACAGTTTTGTCATCATATTGTCGAATTTTAGGAGACTGGCCAGTCAGACAACCAGGGTAAACGCATTTTAATTGGCTCCAGTCCAGGCCTTCAGGACGCAGCATGCAGGAAGTCAGGATTTCAGGGGGCGGAAAATCAGAAAGGCAGGA
>CAILAO010000296.1 GCA_903832105.1 uncultured Pseudomonadota bacterium
AGTTCAGACGTGTGCTCTCCGATCTTAGACCAGGTAAAAATAGATCGCGATAGTCAGACACCCACCTTGAAATTAAGTCTTCTCGACTTGTTATCCAAAATTCATTGTTTTTGACTTCACCATATCCACTACCTTCCAACATTTTAAGACAGCGATTCACCGAACCCAAGGACACCCCGGAGGCGCTTGAGAGTTGTCTTTGACTAGAACCAACAAGTTTATCACCGGAAAGTATGGCAAAGACAATTTTAATCATCGCTTTCGTCGAGCGATATCTTGTCGTTTTATTTTTGTTCGTGGTCTTGGTCGTTTTCTTTGGCGAAACAATTTCGTCTATGTCTGGCAGATAAAACCTATCATCTTCGGTTAGGTAGCCTATTTCACGGCGTTGCAGAGATTTTTCCATGGCTCCGGTCAGACGGCACGTTACCAAAAATAGCCATGAAAATTCTTTTTTAAGTCCATCGATATGAGGAAGATCGATGCGTGTGATTTTCGGAATCACAAAAAGCGCGAAAGGAACTTCCTGATTTTTTGTTTTCACACTAATTAATGCATCTGCTCTTTGCCCGCGACGGAGTAATATCGAGGTTCCTTCAAGTTTTATCTCTCTTTTAGAGAGAGCTCGCATTTGTCTTAACGTTTTAGAGATATTATGAGCCATAAAGTTTCCGACGTTCAATTCTAGGTATAGTTCAATATTATTGAACATAACGTATTGTTGAACATTTGGCAACGGATAGGAAATTCAACCGCCATTTCCGTGACGCAGCAAGGGTTTGACTTTGTTCAAAAACCAGTGTTTATTTGAACGAAATCAGATCCTTACCAAACCGCAAAAATGGCGTTTATTGTCCTATTCATTGAGTTATACTAAATTTATCCCGGTTTATCGTTTCTTGATAAGATTGGATAAGTTTGTTATAAATCACATTAGATTGACGTGAGAAAACATCGGAGGAACTCGTGAATCCAAAAGAAAATCCGTACGCACCTGGCGCAGGCACTCGTCCCCCAGAACTTTCCGGGCGAGATAATATTATTGATCAAGCAGATCTTGCATTAGAACGAACGCAAAAACATTTGTCCGCCAGAGGTTTGGTTCTTTATGGTCTTCGAGGAGTCGGAAAAACCGTTTTGCTTAACAAACTGATTGCTAATGCTGAGGCAAAAAACTTTGTGGCACTGTATGTCGAAGCTCCCGAAAATCATTCGCTTCCTGCGATTTTGGCACCAGCTCTTCGTTCTGCCCTGTTCAAAATGAAGCGGGGAGAGGAGATGAAAGGTTACTTATTAAAAGCTTTCAAAGCATTGAAGGGGTTTGTGGGTGCCCTAAAGGTCAAATATCAAGATATCGAAATGTCGCTCGATATCGACAAAGATGATGGAGTAGCCGATAGCGGTATTTTGGAAACAGATTTAATCGACTTATTTGTTGCGGTTGCTGAAGCAGCCAAAGAGAAAAAAACTGCTGTCCTCCTCGCGATTGACGAATTGCAGTATATTAAGGAAAGTCAACTTGAAGCGCTTATAGCGGCATTACATAGGGTTAGTCAGAATCAAGCGCCACTTTTATTGTTTGCTGCAGGACTTCCTCAGATCTTTGGGCAAATGGGTAAAGCAAAGTCATATGCAGAAAGACTTTTTGAGTTTGTTTCGATAGATAAACTTGAAGAGGATGCCGCAAAAAAAGCAATAGAAAAGCCTGCTAACGATAGAGGTGTTTTGTATTCGCATGATGCAATAGCGGAAATTTTAAAGCAGACACAAGGCTATCCATATTTCTTGCAGGAATGGGGTAAACACTCCTGGAATGCGGCAGAAAAGTCTCCCATTACAAAAATGGATGTCGATAGAGCAAATGAAGTTGCGCTGTCTGAACTTGACGCTAGCTTTTTTCGTGTTCGCCTAGACCGATTAACTCCATCAGAAAAAAAATATCTTCGTGCCATGGCTGAACTAGGCTCTGCTCCACAAAGATCTGGAGATATAGCAGAAAAAATGGGACGCAGTGTTACTGCAGTTGCACCAGTTCGCGCCAAAATAATTTCGAAAGGTATGATATTTAGCAGCAGTCATGGAGAAACCGGATTTACTGTTCCGCTGTTCGGAGAATATTTGAAAAGGACAATACCTGAATTTGATTGAAGCTCTAATTTCAATAGACCACTTTATTTTATATAATTACAAGTGGTTGCACCTCCGTTTGAGTGTTTTTAATCGTACAAGTACCTGTTAAGTGGGTAAAGAACTAATACACGTTCCTCTTAAATTTTGCGAAACTGATTTTTATCGAAACTTTCGCTTTGAAAAAGTTTGACCATGATAGTTTATAAAAATTTCGTCTGTGATTTGTCTGTGATTGGGTGGCCTGGTAGAGGATCTGGTAAGTCGAGCCGGGATGAAGCGGGATGTTAAAATGTTGATATCAAAAATATTTTGTTATTTATCAAACGGTTGCGGGAGAGGGCGTTTAAACCCATGTGAGTCACGTGGCTCTCCTCGCGCCGAAAATCACCGAGGCCAATTGCCAATTGGTCATGCGAGAAATCAAGGGAAAAACAAAGCGAGAAGTCGGTTGCGGCCTGGCAAGGCC
>CAILAO010000297.1 GCA_903832105.1 uncultured Pseudomonadota bacterium
CAAGCTCAAGCAGAGAGAGAAAAGCAAGCTCAAGCAGAGAGAGAAAAGCAAGCTCAAGCAGAGAGAGAAAAGCAAGCTCAAGCAGAGAGAGAAAAGCAAGCTCAAGCAGAGAGAGAAAAGCAAGCTCAAATGCCTCCTCCTCTGCTGGCGAAAGAACCTCCTTCTCAAGTGCAACAATTTCAGCAGGCAGTGAATGCCATGAATCGGCCGACTTCGAAGAAACGCCTATTGCCGATTTTAGCGGGCATTGCTGTTGTCGCTATCGTGGCATTGCTGTTGGTTAAGCATCAGTTACAGCACTCGCCTGCGCCGGTGACATCGACAAACGGTATGCCTGTTTCAGCGACTTATGATAAGGATTGGGCGCTCGTACCCGGCGGACAATTCGCGTTCGGTGAGGCCGGAACGGTCGCGTCTCTGTCCCCATTCCTTATCCAGCGACATGAAGTGACCAATGGTGAGTATGCGGCTTTTGTCAAGAAATGTCCGGTTGGTTCTTCCTGCGGTCCTGCTCGTCTGCCACCTTATTTCAGTGATGCGGATTACATGGGGTCTCACCAACAGCATCCGGTAGTCTATGTTACCCAGAGCGATGCGCAGGCATACGCTCGATATATTGGCGGTCGTTTGCCCACCTCAAAAGAATGGGAAATGGCGGCTCGATATCCAGATAAGCGACTTTATCCCTGGGGTGATGATGAAGACCACAGCAGGGCGAACATAATTGGAGAAACCTCCCACCAGCCGATCGTCGATCGGTATCCTTTTGGTATACCAACGTGGGCCATTGCTGATCCAATGTACGAACGCGATTCTAGCAGTCTGGGTATTCTTGGACTCGCCGGGAATGTCGCCGAGTGGACCAGTTCTCCTAACGAAAAAGTAGCCGGTTCTTTTTTTGTTGCTGGCGGTTCATGGGATTCCTGGCAATTTCATGATGCAAAGGTTTACGCAAGGGTGTATGCTTCTGCGAGTTTGACTAGTTCATCCATTGGCTTTCGCTGTGTAAAGGAGAAAAAATGAGAATTCAGATGCGATCCATTCATGCTGCGGTTCTTCTGGCGATGGTTGCGGGAATGCCTCTTTCGGGGATGGCTGATGAGGCTGTGCAACGTATTGTCTCAGCAAAAGCGCTCCGTGTTGCGGCAGATCCTGACTCACCACCCATGTTGTTCGCTGACAAAAATAATAAAATGGAAGGGTTTGAATGGATACTCGCCAATGCAATAGCCAAAGTCATCGGTGTAAAAGAGGTCAAAATTGTCGGTGGCAAGTATGGTGAGCTTCCGGGTAAGCTTCTTGCTGGGCAAGCCGACGTCATAATAGCCGGGTATACCCCTGATAGCTCAATAGGCGGAGTTGCCTGGTCGGATCCCTATCTCGAGTATGGGCTGTGCTTGTCTGTTCGCACGGGAAGCCCAATCAAAAGCATTGCGGATCTTAACGGGAAGAAGGTGGGTATTTTCAATGACCCGGCCGCGGAGGCGGCCGTAAAGAGTCTCGTATCCGGTTATGCATCTCTGGAAAAATTTGATAACGGATATTTCGAGCTTCTCGACAAGGGGAAAATAGATGCATTTATTTATGACTATCCATTCGCCCAGAGGGAAATAGCTAAATTCGCGCCACGTTTAAAAATGGTTCAATTTAATCTCACAAAGTCCACGTACAATGTTGGTGTGGCAAAGGAGGCTACGGGACTGCTGGAATTAGTCAATGCCGCAATTCGTGGTTTCAAGGACTCGGAAGAATATAAGATGGCTATTCGCAAGTATCTCGGGGGATCCACTGCGGCGCCCATCGACAAGGATCGCGCTTCCGCGGCGAGACAGACTATTCATAAAGTTCTCTCTGGCGAGTCGTTAAGCGCCATCGCCAAGAAAGAATTGGGAGCAGTAAATCGTTGGTCTGAAATTTGGGAACTCAACCGACAGCGTATTGCTGAGCCCAACTTAATTCAGGCGGGATGGGAGCTTCTGATCCCGGCCAAAGAAAAGAAATAAGTTCTCCTTCGATTCTTTTGTGAAGAGCGGTTGTCGTATCCATAGTCGAGAGGATACGCTTGTAATAACGACGAATTTTCGTTTACTTTTTACTAGAGGATCATCGTTACGACGGTCCTCTTTAGCATTCTTAAACAACTCTTTGTTTTTTTCTGTCTCAATGAGACTCTACCTTCTAGAAGTAAAACGAGAAATTCATCTTTCGAAACAGTTGGTTGGTTCTTCTGATACTTTTTAAATATCTGCTCCAGCTTATCTGCGCTGCTTCTTGCCAAGACAATGTATCGTAATAACGACGAAATTTGTTTTGAAAAAAACTTTCTCTACACCCTTTCGATAGATTCCTTTAGCTTCTTTGGAAGGGGATTCAAATGGCTACATATAGACTCTATGACACCGAATAAAATGCTTGATCGCTAGGACAGGAAATCCAAATCATTTGTATAGTTCCGGCAAGTGCGCGTGAATTGAGAACGGATTCTGCATTAAACTGGTTATATAAGACAAATCCTCAAAATAGGAGACCAGATTTATGCAGGATAAAAGCAGCGTTAACCGCATTGTGATGGTTAAAAGCCATTTAAAAAAATGGCGAGAAGAAAATCCGAAAGTTCAAGTGTTCCCTAAATCTCTAAAGGAAATGATCCAGAATTTAAGAGATCAATACACAGTTTCTACGATTGCTAAGGAGTTAGAGCTTAATGAAACAAGGATCTATAAATGGGGACCAAAAAGTAATTTTAAAAAAGATCAGCGTGTCATTAAACAAGAAGAAATAATTTCTACGAAAAGGGCTCCATGCAATCAAATAAGCTCTGACGGCTACACTCGATTCGATGTTTCAGTATCAGATGATCGAAAAGCAATAGTCCCCTGCTTTGAAATAGAGCATCGAGACTTTATAGTGCGAGTTTTTTCACCGGCTGAAGATCCTGATCGTATGATCGGCATTTTTCATAAACTTATGGAGAGAGCATCGTGATTCAAGTCCCTGGACATGCGATGATCATTGTGTTGCATGACTCGGTTTCGTTCCGCAACGGAATAGATGGTCTTTCAGGAATCGTCAGACGAATCGTCGAGAAAGATCCTATGAAAGGCGCTTATTTTGTTTTTCGAAGCATGTCTGGTCATTCTCTTCGTATACTTTACTACGATGGTGGCGGCTACTGGCTTTGCACACGAAGGCTTTCACAAGGAAAGTTTAAATGGTGGCCGTATAACACAAATAAAACTTCATCAGAAATACTTTCCAGAGATCTTTTTGTTTTGATCTGGGGAGGAAACCCCAAAAATTGCATCTTTCCTGATCTCTGGAAAAAAGTTCGTGACGATCGTTGACTTTTTCTATGAAGATCTGCCATCCTATTTATCGGAAAAAACGCTGAGATAGGAATTGATCGCTGTGGGAAATAGGATTGAAGTAACGTTGCCAGAGTTGACTGGGCTTTTAAAAAGAGTCGAAAGTAGGATCTTGCAGGATAATGACTGGCCTATTGTGGGAGCTGTTCTAGGTAATCTTCATGATAAGACACTCCGAAGAATTGAGAATCTGTCAAATAAGCTGAAAAACCATGGAGACAAAACCCCTGAAGTTAATTCAGAGGTTATCGATTCTTCTTCTGATGATAAAGAAGAGAAAAGTTCATCACCGTATAAGAATGAGAACATAGCTCCTAAAAAAAGCGGTCATGGGCGAAACGGCGCAGCAGATTATGTTTCAGCGCAGGTCAAAAGGTACAGTATTGAAGGCTTTTTTTCAGGAATGCTTTGTCCCGGATGTTTTAACGGAAGAATTTATCTAGATCGTCCGAAAGTATTTGTGAGAATTCATGGAGAAATGCCATTTCAGCCTGTTGTTCATGAGTTAGACCAGGCACGTTGCCGGCTATGTGGTCATACAATGACCGCGACATGCCCCGAAAAACTATTAACTCACCATTTTTCTGGATTTGATTTTTCCGCAGTAGCAATTCTCATCATTTTTCATTATGGATCTGGTCTTCCTTTCAAAAGACTTGAATCACTCCACGCACACACCGAAATGCCATTACCCGATGCGACTCAATGGGATGTCACAGACCAATGTGACGATGCTTTTTATCCATTAACGACACACTTTGAAAATGTAGCTGCGAATTTGGGAACAAATCTTAGGATTGACGACACATCTGCCCGAGTTGTAGAGATCCAAAAAGAAATCGACAAAGATATCGAAGAAACCAAAAGAGACGGTAAAGATACTGACTCTATTCGGCGAGGAATTAATACAACAGCACTATATTTTGAATGTCCAGAGGGACCAATCGTCTTGTACTATACGGGAAGGCATCATGCGGGAGAAATTACAAACGCAATTTTGCCTAAAAGAAAAACAGGGGTACCTCTGATTAAAGTTTCAGACGGAGCTGCTAAAAACTTCGATCATGATCAAAAGAAGTCTGTTGTTGAGACTGTCTGTAATACCCATTCTTTAAGAAAATTTAAGGATCAAAAAGACAATTTCCCCGCCGAAGCGAAGTACGTGCGAGAAATCTACAAGGAAGTATATAAGAATGATCGTTATGCTAAGGACAACGATCTAACTCCTGAAGAAAGACTTGTTTATCACCAAGAACGATCTGGTCCCATTATGGATGATCTGGGAAAATGGGTTAAAGCAAAACTTGATAATCATGAAGTCGAACCAAACTCTGGACTTTGGGAACCAATCGGTTTTATTTCCAACCAATGGCGTCGTCTTACAGAGTTTCTTAGAACTCCTGGGGTCCCTCTCGATACAAATCTTGTAGAACAAATGATCAAGGTAATTATTCGCTATCGTAATAATTCGAGAGTTTATAAAACAAGAAACGGTGCTGAAGTCGGTGATAGAATGATGTCTCTCATCGCCACGGCCTGTGCAAATGATATAAACCCCGTTTGTTATATCGAGTGGTGTCTTGATAACAAAGAGGATATGAAAAAGAATCCTGATAAATATCTTCCCCGGGTTTATCGAAAAATGATCGAAAATAAAAACGCTCCTGCTAAAAATTAAGTCCTTCAACGATTCTTCATCAAAAATAATGCTAAATTCTGATTCGTTTTAGAGTATAACTTGGACACCTTAAGAATTCACGCGCAGTTGCCGGAACAATACAATCATTTCCTGAGCTCAGCATCCCCCCGTTCGACAGCAATGACATGGATACACAAAGGCGTGCGCGATGTGATAACTATGGCAGACTTCGACTCTGACCGTGACACCATTCTTCATAAAATCGCTGATCTCGAACGTGCTTTAGGTGCCGAGAAAGGTAAAAACGAATTGTTTGTATTCGCGTTTCGCCTCTTTGGTTTGCAAATACAGTATCGCCGCCTTCCATCTGGTTAGTTGAAAAAAGGACTTACTCACTCGCATTCAGAAGGCTATGGAATTTTTATCCTTAAACGATTGTCTCGATGCCATTGGGCTCAGCGCAGCTCGTGTTCATAGTTGGACAAAACGTCAGATCCGCTGCCTACTCACGGATTATTCGCCTTGCCCAAAACCTTCACCTACAAGACTCACAGCAAACGAAGCAAACGAAATTAAAGAACTTGTGACGTTAAAAGACTACGCGCATCTATCGATCCCATCGCTCGTTTGGTTTGCAAGACGCGAAGCGAAAGTTTTTGCTTCACTGTCATGTTGGTATCGAGTGAGCCGTGATTTTGGCCTTAGACGTGCGATGCAGAGGATATACCCACCAAAACCAAAAAATGGCGTCCGAGCTCCGGGGCCAAATCAAATATGACACCTTGATCAAACCTTGCTTCGACTCGATAGCGGCATTCGGATCTCATCCAAGCTGTTCTCGATAACTACTCACGTTTTGTTTTGGCTTGGCAGGCGACGAAGGACACCACGGCGGGCACCGAACGAGAGCACTTTTGGGAAGGGGCCTCGACGGTGGCTAGCGAGTTTTTCCCAAGCATAATGCCATATGCACTAACCGACAGTGGATCTGAAAACTTAAATGGCGATACACCGTCACGAAACCAAATCTCAGTCTGACGGATTCTTTTTTGATCATGTCACTTTCCTCCTCGCTAGGGCATGTCAGCCGCCGAGCGGAGGAGAAAAATATCATGATCAAAACATTAAGTAAAAAAACACCATCAACCATCGAAATTCGTATCGAGTCTTCTGGTCTTTCGCTAAGACTTAAGACAAACTTTTTCTGGCTTGTTGCTGCTCTCGCAGCTCTTTCTCAAACTGTACTCCAACTATTTCAAAACGCCCCATGAGGGGGTCCTTTCTTATTTTTTGAAGACAATTTTTTTAATTAATCAAGAGCAAAAGGCATTTTCGAGATTACTTGATCGATTACTTCGGTTTGCTCGACGGTAAAAGCCGAGTTTGACGAGAGAAATATGGGAAGAAATGGGCATTTTTCTCTAACTTTTCTCGCAAACTCGATGCCATTAATTTCTGATGTTTCGTTAAAATAATAGCCTGTAACATGATACAAAAGCTGCGTGGCAAACTCGGAGTCAGCGCCAGATTTCCTGAAAAACTCTTCTGGAGAAGAAAATTAATGGATTAGCTCACTAAGATCAAACTGAGAGAAGGAATAGAAAATATGTAATCATGCTTGCTTTCCGATTATCGAAAGATCTGTTCCTTTATTTTTCTTAACCACATTGGTTCTTTTGAATATGTGTTTTTGCAACATTATCTCTTTTTCTTTTTTGATCTCTGCTCGTTACGCTTCCTGCTTTTGTTTTGGAGAAGTCAGTAATTTTGCCACCAGAAGACACAATTTCCAATTCTCATTATCAGCATTTAAAAATACGAATTTTTTAACCGATACCTTGGGTACTGGAATTGATCATCTGTTGTTCAATCGGAAGAGGCTGGAATTACAAAAGAACGAGGTTAGGATCTTTAAGTAGTTTGATACGAGATTTGTCCTTGTAAAGAACTAACAAATAACTTCAAGAGGTTGGTCATGGTAGTGTAAGAATCAGAAGGATCAAAAAGAAATATTAGACTTCAACAATTTGTAGGAGGGTGAAACGATGTTTATTAAAGGTATATCAGCAACAGTGATTTTTAGTGTGTGTCTTTTACAGTCGTGTGTCACAGCACCAACCAAGGAATACGGTGAATCAAAAGTCATCGAGAGGATAGGAGGTAAGACGGAAACTCCTGAGTGGGCTTCGGGAGCGATAGCCATGACAGAAGAAGGAGCTAACGTGATCTTCGTAAGCCAAATGTCCATGGCAGGAAACGCAAGATCCGAAGCTTGTGTCAAAGCTGCCGAGATGGATGGAAAATCAGCTATGCTCAAGTACATCAAGGAACACATCTCCACATCCGGGCAACTCAATGAGGCTGATGCTTCGAGTGATCCTGGCTACGAGTCCCTGACGGCTTTTCTTGCTCAGAGCAAACTCAGCGGCGTAAAAACCATCGAAAGATACTACGAAAAAAGAGAGGAAAGCTCTGAAAGTGGAGAAAGAGTCCTAAAACTCCGATGTTTGGCCAAACTTGCGATCAAGAAGTCAGAACTTGAAAAACAGCTCAGAGAAGCCACAACCAAGCAGGGGGGGAATCCTGAAATTCGAGAGAAACTACTTGAGGCTCAGAAGTCTTTCATCGAGGGGTTGAGCGATGAAAAAAGTGGATCGACAAGTGAGGAGTAACCTTTCTGATAAAGAGAGAATGTATGTATCTGTTCAAAAAGAAAATTTCGTTGCTCATATTGGGACTGTTTGCCTCGATGACAGTTTCGATCTATGCATACTCCGATGTGGAATATGATTCTTGGATATCTGTAGACTCCTTGTCCGAAACTTCAACTCCTTCTGCGGAAGCCCTTTCGAAGAAGTTGAGCAGCAAATTGAAATCTGAGAAGTCTAAGGTTATCTTTCTGGATGTCAGATCGTGCGATGTTCTCAGTCATGGTAACAACAGACCAGCACCAGAAGTCAGCACCGATCTTGAAGAAGAGGCCCCTCAAAAACGAAATCTTAAAGCGAGTAACTCAGATTCTCCGTGGTGTCTTTCTTTTCAGGCTGCTCTCGAAAGCTCTCTGATTGGACAAGGGATACGCTTCCTACCTGAGTCATCGAAAAATGAGATCAGACAAAAAATATCGGAAGAGCAAGTCTATCAACACAACTCGATGCAGGTGGATGTAGGTAAAACTGTTCAGATGGGAAAACAGTCAACACTTCAGGCGTTTGTGACTGTATCTGTAAGTGATGGAGGGGAAAACGTGATCAGCATTTTGGCAAGTTCCCTCAACATCAAGGATGGGGTCGTGACGATCAGCGAGAAAGTCACCCTCAAGATAAAGCAAACAAGAGACAAAACATGGGGTTCAGTCTTCAAAGGATTGGGGATTTTCGGTGTTGGAGCAGGAACCACAGCAGCATGTCTCATCAATGCCGGCATAGAAAAGAAGAAGAGCGATGCTTATTTTGCAAGTTATAAAGCTGCAAATACCGCAGAAGGAGCTACGGAGAATCGACAGCAGGTCGAGAAACATGACAACATAGCTACCTATTACAAAGTGGGGGCTATCGTAGGTGGTCTGATCACGTTGTACGGGATCGGACATCTTTACTGGGGAGGTGTCCATGAAACGGATACTTCCTATATGCTTCAAGCAAACAACCTCGAATTACCGTCTTGGAAATCGGGCCCGATGCTATCTCAAGATTTCATCGGTTGGGGATTGGAGATCAACTTCAAATGATGAAGAAAGCTATCACATGCATGATGTTCGTTTGTGTTTCCGCAGGAACTGTCCTAGCTGGAGAAAAAGAGACTTGTGTTAAAGGTGTACAGGATTTTCTAGGGTATGTTGCTGGTTACGGCCAGGGCGGAACTTATCAAGATGCCAAGCAGCAGGCGATGTCTGATGCCATTTCATTTTTCGGAGTTCAGATCACATCTTCGGGACAGCTCTCGGAAGAAACAAGCGATGGAAACAGCTCGACTTATCTGTCGAGCAATATCGAGACGAGAATAGATGCTTTGGTCAAGGGAGCCGTAGTTCTTTCCACATGCGAAGAAAACGAAAAATTTAAGTTGATCGTGGGGTTGAAAAAATCCACCATTATCTCGCTCCTCGAAAGCTCTTGCAAACAAAGAACAGACTGGGTTCAGATGGCCTTGAAAACTCTGAAAACTCAGAAGGGACAACCTACCGACAGCCTTGTATCCCAATATAAAAGGTCATTCCAAAAAGCCCTCTCAGACGAGAAAACCGATATAGAAGCATGGCTTCTCCTCCAACGGCCAAGGGAGTTCTTTCCGATGATTCCCGAAGCCATGAAACAGGAGTTTTCAAATCTCACAGAGAAACACCCAACCAAGGAACAAAGGTACTCGATTGTAGCCAGAGATAAGTTTGCCGAAAAGACGTTGTCCATGGTTGTGAACAAGCTAAACCAAAACGGAATCCCGTTAGCAAGTAAGCAGCAAGGTGATGACAATACGACAGAGATTGGATGGACCTGCTCGATACATCAGGGTTCTGCTATTGGAAACATCGTCAGGTTTCAGGGAAGGTGTGAGTTGAGCGAATCAACCCTTGGCATCACTCCAGTGGAGATCGACGGTATCTCGAATCAAGAAGATCTCGAAAACACAGTTGTGAGATTAGTCGATGAAAAGTTGAGATTCACGGGGATAAGCCATTAAGGAGATAATTAATGAATACATCTGAAAAAATTTTGATTTTAAGCTATTTGCTGCTGGTATTTTTTACGGTGGGTTGCGAAGATTTGGCCGAAAAGAGAAAGTTTGAGAATCCGAATGATCCAAAGGCTGAGAAAGCAAACGCATCAAAAACAAGCAGTCAAAATGATCCCACTACCAACACGACAACAACTGGGAATCCCGGTGCCCCAAATGGCCAGGAGAATACTTCTCAAAATGAAGAAGATTTTGAAGTAAAAGGATCCTTCAATTTTTCTCACGTCATCTCTGTGACACCCGAGGGTTGCTCTGAAGTAAAGAAGATAAAATTTTTCGACAACAATTCCGACTTGATGGTATTTGTGCAGACCAAGTGCAGCACGAGGCAGCATGTTTATGCTGTGACTATGACTTACTCTGGAGAAACTACTAGCACTCCAAAACTAATAACGTCAGATTGCAACACTGGCAGCGGAATCATAGGTTTTGACGTTGACAAAGGTTCGAGCAACTACCTTATGTCCTATGCGTGCCAAGATGATGATGCAACCTTCAAGATCATTCCCATCAGCTTGGACGGAATACCTGGCATATCAAAAGAAGTGTCTACTATGGGCAGAATAGCATGGAACGACGAGGCAAAGGCATTTGGTTTTGCTGGGTATCCTCTGGGATTACAGCGATTTGATGAACATGGAGAAACGATCGGAGGACCGATTGAGGCAAGGACTGCGAGCTTGAGCCAATTTAGTGTCTTTGATGGCGAATGGCTTGTCTATTCAGAATCGCAAGGGTATTCCATGACGATCAACCAATCTGGCGCAATTAAATGCAAAGACGGTCCGATTGCAAACTATCGGGCGGTATTTCTCAGCAAAGATCTTTTTCTCGAATTCAGTATCGGTGTGCAAGGTATATACACATACTCGTTCGACGGTACTACCTGCAAGGATGTTAAGCGTAGGGGTGATGTAGTTTACGCCAGTTTCGGAAGCGTCTTCAACGGAATCATGCTGGACGAGACTATGGCAGTTGCTCTTTATGAGACAAATTCATCGACTAACAAAAGCCTGACCGTAACGACAATAGATATTTCTTCGGGTTCACTTTATGCAGATAGTTCTGTCGCTGGATTTTCGACCTTAAACTTTGCAGAGGTAAGGGCTATAGATAACAAGATCTACGTCGGATACGACAAGAATGGAGAGGGTTTTATCTCCTATTCTGAGGAAAGTATTAGATAGTAAAATTTTTGAAAAGAGGATCGGTTTTGTGTTTTTTGAAAAATTATTCAAGCATACTGTTTGTAATCCGTTCAAGTTATGAAAGGAAAAAGCAATGACAGGCTTCTTTGGAGTGCTTCTAATACTTGATTCCTTCATTGACAAGGAATGCGGGATTGTTAGTAATGCCACGTATGAAGTGTTTAAGACGCTTGATGAAGAGTGCGGTTTATATGAATTGGCTATAATGTAAAAATGAAAATAGAGTATCGCGAGCAAAACAGGTAATCGATCGAAATCTTAAACAAAGGGAGGCAATATGTATTGTAGAACATGTGGTAATCAGGTCGTAGAGCAAGCTGTTGTGTGCGTAAAATGTGGCTGTCCACCTTGGAAAGGGGCATCTTTTTGTCAGTCCTGCGCAACGCAGACCACTCAAAATCAAGAGCTATGTCTGAAATGCGGTGCAAAATTGACCAACAATGCACCCAACAACCTTAGCGGTGACGATACCCAACGCGATTGGGTGGTTACCCTTCTTTTGTGCTTTTTTCTCGGTTTCCTCGGAGTCCATCGATTCTACACCAAACACACAGCTATTGGCATAATTCAACTTTTGACCGCGGGTTTGTGCGGAATCTGGGTTTTGATCGATTTCATCATGATACTTGTCGGTAGTTTCAGGGATGCTCAGGGCAGACCTCTTGCAAAAAGGTGAAACGATCTTGATTTGGAGCAAACACAAAAACCCTGCAGAGATGGATCGCAACCATTTCAGTTTGGTATGGCTGTCGTCTATTTTGCTCGTGTTCCTAGTTGTTATTTTACGACTACTTCCAGACAACAGTCTTGATCATTTCCCAAATGTTTGTATTTGGCGGTACTTAGGATTTTCATCGTGTCTGGGATGTGGATTGACTCACGCGACGAAAGCTCTCTTGGATGGCAAGATTGCACTGGCTTGGTCATATAACCCACTTGCTTTTATCATACTTCCATTGATGCTGAAGGCTTACTACAACAACTGGGTTCGAACCTCAAGGATGATAAATCGTAGCGATAGCATTGGAATATCTGGGCAGATTAGGCAACGAACAAGAAAGATATTTTCTAAAAAAAAACGAAAGGAGATGATGAGATGAAACGAAAAGGAAAATCGACGATGAACTGAAAAAGATCAAATAGCTCATATGAATGCTCGTTTTTGTAATTGCTAGAAAGTGACGATTGACTTACGAATCAGGAGGAGACATGAATATCAAGCAAACACTTGGACTCATCGGGTCGGTTATTCTTTTGATAGGGGAGTTTGCTCCCTTCGTCTCGTTCGCCTCGATGTTTAAAGTCGATGCGACTTTTATTCATGAATCGTTTTCTGGCCCAACAGTAGCGATTCTAGCTGTCATTTCATTTATTCTGGTATTGGTAAGGAAATACAACGGACTTTGGCTTACAGGACTGGGAAGCCTTGGGGTTATGGCGGTAACTTTCATCAAAATCCAATTAGCTATGTCCACGTTGCAGTCATCTACGCCGGCATTATTCTACCTTTACACTCCGACTATTCGGTGGAGATGGGGATGGATTTTTCTTATTGTTGGCGCTGCCTTGCTGATTGCAAGTGCTGCAATCAAAGAGAGAGTATTACCCAGTCCTCAACCAAACGAAGGTGCTGTGAGTAAATTGAAAGTTTCAGCAAACGATTCTCACCAATCAATAACGAAAAATGATCTCTTTGACTTCAAAAAGACCTGCTGTGGTTGTGTTTTATATGCCGGTCAAGGAAGGATATTTAACAAATTTATTTGCAAGCAAAACGGTGTGACAGATTCGCAAACGAGGTGTGATCAATACCAAGAGGAAGTTGTTAAAAAAACAATGTAACACCAGAGGGGAAGTCACAAGAATCGATCAACCTTGTGACCTTTTCTCTCCGTAAGACCGGACAACAGATTAAGTCTTTAATAGAAAGGAGATAGTATGAAAAGGCGAATAAACACAAAATTAGTTAGAAGGTTAATTTTGATATCATTACTTTGTGTGTCGTGGGTTAATTCCTGCAAAGAAATTTCTAGCAAAACCACAAAGTCATCAAAGAAATCGGACATAAAGTCCAGCACCAAAACTATCGCAAAGGATCAATCTCTGGCTTTGGCAGATACGGCCAATTCCACCAAACCAAAAAAAAGAGATTCTGACATTTCCGCATCTTCTGCCTCTCTACCATCGAGAATACTAGGTCAAAAGTGCACTTTAGAAAATGCAAAAGCGGTTTCGGGAGCAAAAGATCTTGTGGAAGACTTGAGGATTAACTCATACATTTTTTCAGCGATGTTTGAATTTATACTTGATCTGAAAGAATTCGCGGATGAAGAACAAAGTTACTCTAAAGAAGATGTTTTGTTGAAAACTCACCTTGCTGCACAGCACTTGATCGACAGCCTTTTTGAAAGCAATCTTTCTCGTCGAGCAAGATATTTCGAAACTCATGATTCGGCTCAAGCTGTCTTGTGTTTTGATGACCATATCGTATACCATTCTCTTAAGGCAGCAATTTCACCCATTGAAATAGAAAATGAATTGTTGAAAAAACACACCGATGCAAAGAAACAAGAGCTGGTGCGGAGGGTTTGTAAAGGTTCTGATTGTTCACTTATGTTGTTGCGTAATTGGCTTCTGAAGAAAAATGGTGCACTTGCCATTTTCATAGAAGATAGCGGTGCAAAGATGGGCGCAATGCTTGGGTTACCAGTACCTTCAAGCTGCATTGTTGAATATACAGACTTAGTCTTTGTAGACACTCTAAAAACACTTTCAGAGAAACAAGAAGAAATAGATCACGAAAAAGAAAGAAAGAAAATCGAAGGTGAACTTAAAAAGATCAAATGATTGATCAAAGAAAGTGGAGGTTCATTAGTGATTCGAAACCCGACAAAAGTCTGAGGCAAAAGAGCTAATCCTATCGAGCAAAAAGAAATGATCACCAGATGAAATTTATCACCATCCCCGACATTAACGGCTGCCATCAAGCCCTCGAAAGATTCCTCCAAGAGATTGAGGATATTTCTCACAGTTGCATCTTTCTCGGCGACTATATTGACCGTGGACCATCAAGCAGTAGGTGTAGTCGAAGGCCAAACTCGATCAACATGCTATTTTTTAGCTGCTATTGGAAAAGAACTCACATAGGTCATACTGCAAAAAGTTCAAGAATGCAATTTTCCTCCTCGCCAGGGCCTTGCAGCCGCCGAGCGAAGGAGAAAAATTGCATGATTAAAACATTAAGTAAAAAAGCATCAACAATTGAAATCCGTATTGAGTCTTCTGGTCTTTCGCTAAGACTTAAGACAAACTTTTTCTGGCTTGTTGCTGCTCTCGCAGCTCTTTCTCAAACTGTACTCCAACTATTTCAAAAC
>CAILAO010000298.1 GCA_903832105.1 uncultured Pseudomonadota bacterium
GAACCTGGTTTTGCCAAGTCAACGAACTTTCATCGGCGCGGTAGCCATCATTGAAGAATTCACTTTTGTGCCACTGAACGAGAAATGCCCTGGTGTCACTGGGCTTGAAACGCAACAGGGCGAGCGAACAGCAACTGAAGGCCTCGAATCAGCAGTTAGCGGCAAAAGAGCAAGCTTTGAAAGCGACACAGGAAGAACTAAAGACCAAAATAGCAGACCTAGAGTGTTTTAATAAAATCATGGTCGGCAGGGAACTGGAGATGGTCAAGCTGAAGGAAGAAGTGAACTCGTTTCTTGCGGAGCTTGGTAAAGAGATAAAAAATAAAGTCGAGGAGAAGATCAATCGGCAATAAAAATATAATTCAGTCGACTGTCCCCAAACAATCAAACAATTGCGCTCAGCATATACATTTTGTACAATTAAGAATTATTAACCAATATGAAGTTTAGTTTCTCTTTTGAATTCCCAAACCAAAGAAGAAGCCTGTTTGTAATTGGAGCTTCTGCAAATTTTTTGCTGACACTGGTTTATTGGCAGTTTGAACGACATAGGGAAACTCACTTCTTATTGAGTTGGACAAAGGAATAAAATCCAAAGTTTTAGAAAAGATCAAGCGTGGATAAAAATAGAATTCAGCCGACTGTCCCCAGAATTAAGAAAGGAGATCATATGAATGAGGTATTGGGTGTTAATTTCGTTTTGATGGGAAATTTGATGAAGGCATTTTTGGACGACAAATGGAGTGAGTTTATCGTTTCTGCCAAGAGCGATAAATGGTATCCAGCGGAGAAACTGATAATGTTGTTGGCTGACGTTGAAAGGAGTGCTGGTACGGAAAAAATATTAGCTTGCGGAAAAGGGATTTATTTCACCATTAGAGATGCGGTCGAGAAAATGGGTGTGAAGACACCGCTTGAAGCAATACAAAGCATTGTCGGAGCATATCCCTTTAATAACCGTGGGCCTTCAGTCGGTGGCTGGAGACTTCTTAACGCCGAAGAGGGTCATATCATCATTGAAGACAATACCATTTACAATTGCGCTTTAGGCGAAGGAGTCGTTCAGGGAGCGATAAAAGCTTTCGGCGGCAGAGATGTAAAAGTGAAACATATAAAATGTAAAAAAAGAGGCGATTCCTCTTGCGTTAACGAAGCTACATGGAAATGAAAGCTAAGAATTTGTTAATCTTGAAGGAACTACTGCATGAGTGAAAATTATTCAATGGAAAGAAGATTGTCTGATTTACTAGATGTCGTACAAAGAGTTGCGGCGGGTGATTTTTCCGTCCAAGCCAAAAAGGAAAAAGATGATCTGATCGGCATGCTTGCTGTCGGTATAAACATGATGATCGTTGATCTGGAGGAAAAAGTTCTCTCGGAGAAAAATCTTGCCGTAGCTGCGGCGACCTCAGAGGCTGAAAAGAAACGAGCTAATGAACTGGATGCTCTCAATCAGCAATTAAGAGCTAGCGAACAGCAATTGAAAGCCGCCAACCAGCAATTAAGGGCTAGCGAACAACAATTGAAAGCCTCAAATCAACAACTAACCGCAAAAGAGCAGGCTTTAAAAGCTTCACAGGAAACACTGAAGACTAAGATTTCTGATTTGGAACGATTCAATAAAATCATGGTCGGCAGGGAATTGGAGATGATCAAACTGAAGGAAGAAGTGAACTCACTTCTTGCTGCATTGGGCAAAGAAATAAAATATAAAGTTGCGGAGAAGATCAATCGTGGATAACAATCAAGCAAAAACGGTCATTGACGTCCAAACCGGAGAAGTTGAGGCTGGAAGTGGAAAAGTCGTTCTGAGATCCGACGGCATCGGATCCTGCGTTGTCATAGCTGCTTTTGACACGAAGGCCAAAATTGGCGCCATAGCTCATGTCATGCTTCCCGGAAGGGCGCCTAAGGAAAGTACTCCTCAAAAACTGAGGTACGCCGCCAATGCCATAGATGAGGTGATAAAAAAGATGTCTTCCCTTGGTGCGGAAGATATGTGTGATGTCGGTTTTTGTCTTATTGGCGGGGGGAACGTGCTTAAAAGGGCGGATGATAAAGTTTCGAAGGACAATATTGATTCAGTCGTTGAAATTTTAAGCTCTAAAGGGATGAGAGTTGTCGCAGAGTCATTAGGCGGTGAAAAAAGGAGAAGCGCTACTCTCAACGTTGAAACTGGATGCGTGTCTTTTTCAGAAGGGGACGATAGTGAAAGGGTTCTATGGGAAGCAAGATTGACAGCTATATAAAAGATAAAAAATGAGGATGCTGTGAACAAAACATCGGAAACCACAAAGGGTCTTCTTGAGGAAATGCTTGGACTGTTAGATCCGCAAAAAGCCAGTCTAAACATTATAGATGATTTGGATCGTAAAAATAAGGACCTTGAAGCCGTACAAACAGCCTACATGAAATTCATGGATGACATGGATCGAAAAAACAGGGACCTTGAAGCCGCTCAAAAAGCCTTCATGAACATCATGGACGATATGGAGCGCAAAAACAGGGACCTTGAAGCCGCTCAAACGGCTTATATGAATATCATGGACGATATGGAGCTTAAAAATAAGGAGCTGGACGAAGCGAGGGCTTATGCGGACAACATCATCAGATCCATGACGGAAATGCTTATTGTTTTGGCTCCTGACGGGACCATCAAAGGCGTCAACAAGGCGGTCCGTAGGGTTTTAGGGTATGATGAAGATGAACTGATCGGAATAAAAATCAACTCGATTCTTGTGGGAGAGGAAACGGAAGACATTTTCGGCAGTCTTGCAAAACAGGAATTTACCGTGCAGTCAGAAAAGATTTTTTTGACGAAAAAAGGCGAAAAAATACCATCCCTCTTTTCAGGCGCGGTTATGAGAGGTTCAAGTAAAAATATACAGGGCATTGTATGTGTAGCTAGGGATATTTCCGAACGAAAGCAAATGGAGGAAGAAATAAAAGAAAAGCTGAAAGAATCTACAGCACAGCTTGTTCAGTCGGAAAAACTTAACGCGTTGGGGGAAATGATCGCAAGCATATCTCATGAACTCAAACAACCTTTGAATGTTATCAAGATCATCTCTCAATCGTTGGAAATCGATATCAAAAGAAACAGGTTTAAGCCCGAAGAACTCACGGGCAACATATCAGACATCAAAAAACAGGTGGATAAGCTGTCTGAAATTATTGAACATATGAGGATTTTTACAAGGAAATCCAGCACGGTTATGGAAAAAAACTGCGTAAACAGAGTTATTGAGCAAGCCTGTAAGTTCTTTTCTCAACAATTGAAGATCTACAATATTGAGCTGACTACAGATCTCGGAAGCGATCTTCCGCAGATCCTGCTCGATCCCATTCAGATTGAACAGGTTATTGTCAATCTTATTGGAAATGCAAGAGATGCTTTAAATGAAACTGAGAGAAATGATGGAAGGATCGCAATAAAAACTCATAAAACAGACTCTTCGACGTCATTGCTTGGAAGAGAATCCGTAGTCATTGAAATTACAGATAATGCTGGCGGTATCCCAGAACATGTCCTTAAAAAGATATTTGAACCATTTTTTACGACGAAAGCTCCCGGCAAAGGAACTGGGCTCGGTCTTTCCATATCAAAGAAGATCGTCGAAAATCATAGAGGCATCATAGCGATTGAAACCAAGGGAGGCGAAGGATCTAATTTTGTTATCACTTTACCTGCAATAGCGGAAGGATAGGATTGAATTATGGAAAAAATAAAAGTGCTTATTACTGAGGATGATCAAGCTGCGCTTTCGCAATTGGCAAAGTTCATTGGGCGTGAGGGATTTGAAACACTCACCGCCGAAACAGGTGAACAGGCTTTGGAACTGTTCATAAAGGAGCGACCGAACATTATCTTAACCGACTGCAAGTTGCCTGGCATGAGTGGTATTGAGCTGATGAAAAAAGTGAGAGAACTTGATCAGAATCATGACACTGAAATCATCATCAATACCGCATTCGGAACCCTCGATATGGCCATTTCCGCAATCGAAGCCGGTGCGGTAGACTACATAAAAAAACCCCTGGATCTCGACCAATTGCTGGTCGCCATTGGCAGGGCGCAAGAAAAAATCCTTGAAAGGCATAAGAACGCCACTTATCCGAGTATACTTCTTGCCGAAGACGAGAAAGAGGCCAGAGACCTCCTAGTAAAATATCTTAAAAAGGAGAAGAATGACTGGAATATCTATTCTGCACAGAATGGCGAGGAAGTCCTGCAGATCTTCACCAGCACCAAGATCGATGTCGTCGTGCTGGACGTCAATATGCCAAACAAAAACGGCATCGACGCCTTGCGCGAGATGCGGGCAATTTCGGATGATTTCATGGCAATCATTATGACCGGCTTCGGGGAAGAAGATATTGCCATTCAGGCGCTCCGCGAAGGAGCCATGAGTTTCCTCAAAAAACCGATCAATATCGAAGAGCTTCTAGTTTACTTGGAAAGTGCCGTGGATCGGATTAAAAACCAGAGGACCCTCAAATTTCGTATCCGCGAAAGCGAGCTTTCCAGAGAGATCGTGGCTAGGATCACCAATGAAAAGAAGATTATCATCAATGCCTATCGAATGCTTTCCGGAAACATCGCTAAATTTGCGGAAGATGTGATCGACACCCTGCCTATCGGACTGATCATGGTGACGCAGGGCATGAAGATCAGTTACATGAATTCACAGTTCAAACGTCTGTTCGGAAAGTGTACGGAACTGGACGAGAGTTTTGTGCAGCAGCTTACCAAGATCAATATTAAGATCTCGCTTTCTGATTTGAATCGAAACATCATGGAAATGTTCGAAGCCAAGGAGAATGCCATCAGGAAAATTAATACCGGTCAGTTCTCCTATCTAGCCGTGATGCAGATAACGCTTATTGAGAGTCGATACTCGCCCTTGGGAAACGCTGTCTTGATAGCGTTAAGAGGGGCTCATTGACGATGTTGCAAAATATGCTGTATTGCAAATGAAATACTCAATTAAAATTTGAAATTTCTTCAAGCAACTAAATTCTTGTTCAATTTGATATATGCAATTTTTGGTCATGCCGTAAAGATCCTACCGCCATTACGAGAAGAAGGACGTCGAGTTGAGCTATTGGCGCCTCGCGGACTCGGGAACTGAAGTGGATTTCATTTGCACTTGAATTAACACCACGGAGCAGGAAGTTCAAAAAACAACAATGGTTCTTCGTCTGTTTACGTAAGTATGCAGAGATCAATAACATCAAATGTTTTATTGCTCTATGCAATAGATGGCGTATCGGACAGAGCATGAACCGTTATACGTCGCGTGTAACCATCCTGAAGTCGTGTAAGCAGACCCGCCATATGCGAGGATATTACCTGATGTACTCGTGTGGTCGCTACAGGTTTGACCGGGATAAACGTGGCCATCAGGCTGAGATCCCGTGCGAACAATGATACTGGAATACTGCCCGAACTCGGTGTATGCCGGAGGTGCGGCCAGAGTCTGGTCCATGAGGTCAGATTTGTTGGTAGCAATTTGCTGATTACCTTTCGCCCTGAGGTTGAAGAAAGGGCCGTTTGTTGTAACCGTTTCCACGACGTCTTTGGTCGAAGTCGCAAGCAAAGCAACCCACGTACCCCCGAGACTCGCGGCAACAGCACGCTCTTGGCATTTGGCATCAGCTCCACTTCGGCCACCCAGATTGCCGTCATAGATGGTAGAAGTGACGAGTATCCTATAAGCCACTAAGTCTTTTGGCTTCACGTTCGTCACAGCAATAGTCGAAATTAAATTGCTTTCAAGATCATAGGCGCAGACGCGGTAGTTTAACCAGGTATTAGTGACCCCAGTGGCATCCGTAAACGAGTCACTAATGATTCCACCACGTAAGTACTGTTTTATTACACTTCCATTGACACAGGTATCAAGAAGTTCTATGTCAGACGAGATGCGCCGAATTTCAATTTTACCATAGTGCGTGAGATCAGCCGGAACTGTTAAAGAAACAGTGACCTCGCCCGTCAATGTGCCTGTGACAGCTGTAAATGATGACAACGGAGGCGGATCGTCTTCTTGCGTAATACACATGAAGGGAAGAGGCGTGTTGCAATAAACGTTATTTGGTCCTGCTACGTACATCCAATATGAGTTCGTAGATCCGGCAAACGCGTAAAAAGATTGTCCTGAAGTTACTGTCCAGTTAGTGCATGTCCCGTTGACAGTAATTGAACCATTGGCCTGACTGCCGGTATGAAGGCTGCTCGCAACCGATGCACCAAACTCATCGTAAGACACAGGATAGCCAATGGTCCCATCCCAAAGATCAACTGCATTGTTTGCTACTCGCTGATTTTTGATGTTGTAAACTGGTCCCAACAGAAGTAAGCGATTCCTTACTGCCGTGGTTTCAGTCGAAAGAACTGCCCGGTATTTATTCGCCACAATCCCTGCATTCTGCGCATGGGTAGTGCAAATATTATCAGCCCCCGCAATACCACCAAGGCCTCCGTTATAGGGCATGGATGTCGTAAAAATCGTATGCCTGATTAACTTGGCCGCCACATTTTCTGCTTTATCTGTCGAGCGGACTTCGCCATTGGTACCGGTGATGCAAACTCTATAACTATAGGTATCTCCAGCAAGGCTTCCCGTAGCGTCATATAAAGTTTCGTCAGCAAACGACGTGTATGTTTTGACCACTGTTCCATCGTTACAAAGATCGCTTGGCGCTGTAATACCAGCGATCCGGCGGATCTCGACAGTTTGATAGGAGGGCGAAACTGGAAAATCAACGGTGATTGCGATCTCGCCAGTTTTGAGGCCTGTTACAGCGGTGAATGCTGTCAATGCTGCGGGCGGCGCAATGCCAATCTTGATCGGTTTTGAGCAGGACGATGTCGCAGTTTTGCCTGTCTTGTCTGTCACAATGACTTTGAAGGAATATGTTGTCCCCGTCGCGCCGTTGAATTCATAAGAAGCTCCGATGAGGTCAGAAATCACTGTTTCGTTGCCAGCGCAGTTCGCCTGGTCGTAATATTTCACCGCATAGGATGCGATGCCTGACTGCACGTCACTAGCACCGCTCCATGACAAATAAACGTTGGTCCCGGTGGCAAATCTTGAGTCTAGGCCACCACTAGTTGCTGCGGTAACGAGGGTCGTCGGCGCTACTGGGTTCGTGCGATCGACGGTGAACGCCGTCCCGTCGGCCGAATAGGCCGAAGCATTACTGGCGCCATCTATGGCCTGCACGGAAGCATAATAGGGACCGCCTTCGGCTAGAGACGTTAGCGTATAGGAGGTCACGTTGCCGACATTTTGATCGAAAGTATTGTCGGACGAAGGAGTTGTGCCAATGCGAAGACGATAAGAGGCGACCCCCGACAAACCGTCGTCTGTGACGGCAGACCACGTCAATGCCACAGTAGAAGTCGAAACATAGGTCCCGGGTGGTGTTGGTGCAGTTGGCGCTTGTGGGGCGGTGAGATCAACCTTAAATGAGTAGCCATCATTCGCGGCCGAAGCGGCATTGCTTAGACTGTCATAGGCTCTGACGCACACGTAGTACTGTCCGGCTGCGAGGCCAGTAACGGCAAAACTCGTGGCAGTGGTTCCGATCTCAGACGAGAGTGCAACCGAACACACCAAGTCCGAAGCGAGAGTGACGTCATACTTGACTGCACCAGCGGCAGATTGCCATTGTAGCGTGACCCCCTGCGCATTGACGTTGGCAGCAGGGCTTGTAATGCTGTAGGCTCCTGGTGGGGTGGAATCTAAGGTCCAGGAATAACTGGTTGCTGTTCCCTGCACAATCCCGTTCTTCGCTCCAATGACACAGAGACGTTTCACGCCGTCACTACCTAGACTTTCAATCTTGATAGGATCTGCACTTTCGAGCCAGTCGGAATAAGCTACGGGGTCTTCAGCGCAGGCAGTGGAACCTTGCACGATCTTATAACAAAAACTATCGACACCCTTGATCTCTAGGGTTAGGGAAGTTGCGTTTGATATACTAGCGGGAAGCCCGGAGATCGTGGCGATGGGAGTTATGTTGGCGTCAGCAAATCCGCTAACTGTGATAGCGGGAGAACGGATCAATTTTTCGATCACCGGCTGGCTACTATCAGCAACGACCGCAATGATCACCGCGTCACCATCACGAGTCGGCATAAAAGCCACTTCGGAATTTGGTGATAGCCCCACCAAGTCTGCCTTTGGAAATACTGTGCCCTCAACAGACCAATAGGCATCCACCAACCTGACAAACGTATCGTCGCTCTTATAGAGAGCTGTCTTAAGGCCGATAAATTGACCTGCCTGTAGCATCGTTTCAGTCAGGGAAACTAGGCTGCCATCAGCCTGAGACATCACGAATTTCATCGTCAAGGCATCTCCTGCCGCTTTGCCGGAGACATCATAACCCGTGACTTTTATCACTGGTGATTTTACAATTTTGTCAGCAACATCAAGCGCGGAATCAGCAGCGACTGCAATGATTTTAGCATCTCCGTTGCATGTAGGTCTAAAGATCGCTTCTTTGGACTGGGTTCCGGACATGATAAGGTCTGATTTCGGAAAGAGTGCTCCGTCGATAAGCCATACCGCGTCGACGAGGCCTAAAAGTTTATTGTCCAAATACGTCGCCAATTTGAGCGTGACCCATTCTCCAGCTTTTAAGCTCGTCTCGCTTAGCGGTTTAATCCCATTGTTGACATCCTCGGTAACGATGACAAGCTCAGTTTTTCCAGTAGCTGTATTTGTTGCGCTATCTTTCCTACCATCCGATGACAGCCTGCTCTGACACCCGAGCAAAACACTGATCGAAAACTGCCATGCAAAAAAGGAAACTAGGATTGTTAAAAATGTTTTCATGCGCCTCATAACGTGATTTCCCTCTTTTTGAGATGTAAGTACTTTATTAACCCCAACAGTCCCTCCAAAGTCCTGCCAGCACGGCACACCTTTTTAACGGCATGTAAACACCCACAAACAACGTCCATATTCTTAACCGATCGCATACTCATGATTTTTTCTGTCGGAAGGAAATCTGAAAAACTTTAGATTTACTACAGAAAATTTTGAAATACGTGTCGTCTTACTAAAAATCCCAACAAAAACAGTTTGGTACAACACGTAGGTATTTCGAAATTCCCCGTGCCCCCCCCTTAAGCCGATGCTTCTTGGGCGGCGTTTACAACGGACATCAAGTGTTTGGCCTGCCCGTCGTTCCATTTGGATGAGGGGCAGATATTGGCCAGGGTTTTAGGGCCCTGACAGCCGATTTTTATATAGCACCCTCTTTGTCCTATTTGTTGAACGGCGGGTTGTTGAAGACTTGATCTAGCAATAATGCGTTCTGGAGATGCACTAGATATTCTTCGGCTGAGATTTCTACAGCCCCAAGGCTCGCAAGGTGAGGTGTTAGAAACTGTACCTCCAGTAAAGTAAAGCCTTGCCCTTTCAGTCTCTCAACGAGGTGGAATAAAGCGATTTTTGACGCATCGCGAATTTTTGAAAACATAGATTCGGCGAAGAAAGCACCTCCAAGAGAAATACCATACACTCCTCCGACAAGAGAAGTGCCGGCCCAAACTTCGATAGAATGGGCGTCCCCCTCATGATGTAATTCGGTATAGGCGTTTATGAAATCTTCTGTAATCCACGTCTCATCACGATTAGCGCATCCTCGCATGACCTCTGAAAACGCTTTGTCGATCGTAATCTCAAAATTTTTTTTACGTAGTGATCTATGTAATGAATGAGAACAGTGAAAGGCAGCAAGAGGGATGATGGCTCTAGGGTCCGGGTTAAACCAATGGATCTGACCCGTGACAGGGTGCGGCATAGGAAAAAAGCCGTGAGCGTAAGCGGTGCGGAGGATTTCCGGTGAAAACGGAGAGCTATTATGGGTGCGAGGCACGGTAAACTTGATGTTCCTTAAAAATTTTAAAAAGTTCGGGGTCAAGCTTACCAGCTTTGACTTCCATTTCAAGGATATCAAGAGCTTTTTCGATAGGGACCGCTTTTTTATAGGGGCGATCGGATGCGGAGAGTGCATCAAAAATATCAGCTATGGCCATCATTCTAGATTGTAGTGGGATCTGGTCGGCCTCTGCAGAGGTTGGATAGCCAGTACCGTCAAGTTTTTCATGATGTTTTGCAGCAATTTGGGGGATATTGCTAAGTTCTTGATTCCATGGGATTTTTCTAAGAAAATCATAGGTGTGAGAAACATGGCTTTGAATTTCGACTGTCTCGGCCCTTGTAAGAGAGCCTCTTGAAACCGAAAGCGCCGCTAACTCATCTGATTTTAAATAATTTCTCACCTGCGCTCGTGGGTCTTGGAATGTGTAATTTGCAATGTCCTTTAAGCGCTCGAATCCGCCCTGTTCAAGGACTGTAGGTTGATTTGATTTTTCTATAAAACCTAACATTTCTTCGAGTTGTTTCAGTCTCTGATTTCGTTCCTGTAGCAAATGCTCCGGAGTTACATCCATAGGAAAGAGGTTTGGAACTTGTAGGAAGTTAATAAATTTTCGCAAATACTCGATTTCGTAGGAAGAGCGAATAAGATTAAATCGTTCCTGAAGAAGATCGTATTCCCACGGGTGGAGCTTGTTGGCTTTTACCAGGACTTTTTCTCGGACTCCCAATTTTCCAATATCGTGTAGAAGGGAGGCATATTCAATTTCCTGAATTTCATTTTCGGAAAAAGTAACACTAGCGTAAGGCCCAGTATTCGTATCGTTGACGGCTCTAGCTAGAGCTAGAGTGAGTTGCGCAACGCGGTGAGAATGACCACTTGTCGTCGGATCTCGTTGTTCGATCGCTTTAACGGAGGCGCTGACAAAGCCATCAAAAAGATCTTGGATTTCCTCTCGCATGCGAGCGTTTTCAAGAGCAACACCGGCGAGCTGCGCTATAATTTCGGCGTATTCTGTGTCTTGATCGTCAAACGGCACGACTTGCTCAATGAAGTCCTTTTCACACAGTAGTTTCTGATTGGCGTCTTTTTTGCGATTGATGAGCTGGATAATACCAATCAGTCTGTGACTGATATCAAACATGGGAACAGTTAACATAGAGTGGGATTCATATCCAATGCGTTGATCCCAGGATCGGTCGTGTTTCGCGTGGTAAGGATTCTTCTCGGAATCGGGGTTCAACTTGTAAAGATCGGGCAAATTAATTGAAACAGCATGAATGGCGACGTTGCCTACGATGGATTTTCGGTTGACGGGAATAACGAATTCAGAAAGGTTTTGAGGAACAGAGTAGTTTTGGGCAAAACGAAACCTTATTTCGCTTCCTTCTTTTATTTCGGCGGTTGGGTTATCAATGGTGTAGATTGATCCAGCATCTGCTTTTGTAAATTCACGCGCTTTTGCCAAGATGAGATGAAGTAATTTCGGAATATCTCGGACTCCGTTGAGTTCTCGAGAAATAGCCATAACTTCTTTGACATTCTCACTTGTTCGCTGAACTTTCTCTTTCTCTTGGTGAATGTTGAAAAGTAAAAGCTGTACTTCTCGAACGTTGGAGATGTATATTTCGAGCTGCCTCGATGAAAGCGGTAAGGCCAGGGCGTGTAAGAATTTTTCTTGTGGTGTTGTGGGTAGATCCGCTTTAGACGTTCCGCAATTAACACAAAGGATCAAAAGATTTTCTGGTGACTTGAGAGAAAGATATTGTTGAAGCTCTTCTTTGGATTGCCAAACATTTGGAGAGAGCAGGTTAAGCGTTAGGTGGTCACACGCAAGGGTAATGACACCGTCTTTTGTCTGAGTATCATAGCTTTTAAAGTATTCTTGACTTAAAATGGCCGCTTCAAGTCCGAGGAAAGAGTCGATGATGTCTTCGTGCAAGGCATCAAACTCAGAGTACTCAGGTTGTTCGGCTAAAACAGTTAGGGTGACCTTAGGGACAGGACTTGTCATACAAGATCGTTCCTTTTGGCTGTAAATAGTTGGTCATCAGAGGGTATCGTATGTATTCATATTATATCATGCGAGTAAAAATAACCAGAGGACGTGTCGCGCAACTTCGGAATGAAAAAGGGTTGCAGCGACTTGTTTTTTTAGCTAAATGAATCTGTTATTGTCCTTCTAAAAACACAATCATTTTTTTGGGTGAGATATGGACTGCGGATTGATCGTTGATATCGAAACCACTGGACTCAGCGCGGAAAAAGATAGGATTATTGAAATTGGTATTTTGGAATTCGCAGTTGAAAGCGAGGAAAATCCAGTAATCATGGGATGCTACGGAGCCTTGGAGGACCCGAATATTCCGCTCTCTGACGAGATTCAACGCATTACGGGACTTCAGGACCGATGGCTCGCAGGTCGGAAAATTGATTGGAATTTTGTAAAAGAAACATTTAGCAGAGCTTCCATTGCTATCGCGCATAACGCGGAGTTTGATCGTTCATTTCTTATGCGTCGACCGGAGATTTCGGATGAAGTTAACGCGATTCACTGGGCTTGTTCTCTGAGACACATCGATTGGAAGAAAAGATGCATTGCGACTAGAAGTCTAACCTATTTAGCCGCAGAGCATGGTTTTTTAAATCCTTTTGCACATAGGGCAGTTTTTGACTGTGCCACGACATTTAAACTTATCGCTCCATATTTAGGAGAGTTAATCCAAAAGAGTTACGAAAAGGAATTTCGAATTTTTGCCGTCAACGCACCATTTGAGGCAAAAGACGACCTCAAGTTTAGAGGCTACAAGTGGGACCAAATGATGCGTGTATGGTCTACGGTGATTCCTGAGAGTGCTCTTGAGGCGGAGCGAAAGTTTCTGTCCGAGGTTGTTTACAAGGGGATTTCATCTCATCAGGAGCAGTCGATATCCTAGCTTCTTTGTTTAAAATATATCGTTTTATACAAGAAATAACAATGACTGTTAAAATGACAAATGACAACGTCCCATAGATTCCAATTTGGAACTTTCTGGCATAACGATGCAACTGATCTAGGTTAGAACCGAAGAAATAACCCAAGTATATCCAAATGGGCACAGAAATAAGCGCAGCAGAGCCATCTAAAACAAAAAACTTCCAATAGGGAACATGATACATGCCAGCGCTCATGAATAACGGAGCGCGAAGACCAGGCATGAAACGAGCCATAAAAACAACCTTGTTTCCGTATTTTTGGAAGGACGTATGGATGCGTTCGTTGTTACGAGGGTTAAGAAGGCGCTTATAAAACCGGCTAGCTTGGATTCTTGGGCCTGCTCGGGCTCCAATTGTGAACATAATCGTATCGCCAATCAAGATCCCGAACATGCATATCAAAAAAGTTGTCCCTAATTTACAGACTTTTAAACTTGATAGGATTCCTCCAGTGATTAGTACGATATCTTCCGGGAGAGGGAAGCCGAATCCACCAGCCAGAAGAAGTCCAAACATAACAAAGTAGCTGTATGTACCGTAAGGAATGAGGAGAGCGACGAGTTTGGCTATGGATTTCATCTGTGATTTGCCTGACGATTCAATCTATTACAGTATGTTGATCCTTCGCCCCTACAGTGAAACGATCAGAATTTCCGTCGATTCTATTTAAACGATTTTACTAGGCCAACGAGCACATCGTGATACATGTCGAGTTTCCCCGTCAACAGGAGCGTTCCGAGGATAATACCCATAGAAAAACCCAAAAAGCTAGCGATAAGAAGTAGTAAAGCAAAAAAAGATAGTCGTTCGATAGGTCTCGACCCGGTTTCTAGCTCAGCCGGAATTAGCGCTACGTCAAATGATAATGATTCGGAATAATATGCTTCTTGCGCCAAGCTGGTGTCGGAGAATAGTTGCTCGGCTTGAATTTCAGCGTTTGCCTCAAGCGAACTCCCGAAATAATCTAGGGACGGTTCCTGCAGGGTGGTGCCTAAATTCTCGGCAGTATTTGAGGAGGCGCTTTTGACTTGATTTATCTGATAGGCTTCCATGATTTTTAAACAACCTCCCGCAGTCTGTTATAAAAATCTTACTTCGATGAGGAGAAAGCTGTCAACTTAGCATAACGTTCAGAAAATGCGAATGTTGCAAAGGTGCCGCCAGAATGAAGAAAGAGGATTTTCTTTCCAAATCGAGAAGGATTTTTTTTGATTTCATTAATCATGCCTTGAAAAGCTTTCCCCGTATACACAGGATCTAATAAAAGGCCTTCCTCGGAAGCAATCTTGGAGTAGAAAAGAAGATCATCATCGGTTGCGAGAGCGTATCCCTGTCCGACATAACCGTCTAATATCTGCATGTATCGATCAGTGGCATCGAAATGAAATTGCTCCGTGGCAGCATCGAGTAGTCCGGTCACTTTGTCGTTAAAGTATTCTGCGTTATCACAAATGTTGATGGCATAGAGTTTTTCCGTACTCAGACCGTTTAGTTGAAAGCCAAGATGAAGACCCGCATAAGTACCACCTGAGCCAACGGCAAAAAACAAAGCATCTGGAGCCTTCTCACCAGTGACATTCTGCCAGGTATGGAGCATTTCAGGCACTGCCGCAGCATATCCTAGGCAACCGAGAGGAGAACTTCCCCCTTCGGGAATGATATATGGATTTTTGCATTTTATCTTTAACCGCAATGCTTCTTGTTCCAAAAAAGAAGTATAGGAACTGCCAGCTGCGAGATAATCGTTGTAGGGAACGTGAATAATGTGCGCCCGACACAATTGATTTAACAGAAGATTGCCCGAGATAGTGCTTTGTGACATGATCGATGGATCGCGGGGATCTCTCAGAATAAGGCTGACATCAAGACCTGCACGTCTAGCAACATAAGCTGTAGCACGGGCATGGTTGGACTGTATGCCACCACAGGTTATCAAGGTGTCAGCTTGCTTTTGAATTGCCTCCGAGACAAGGAATTCGAGCTTTCTTACTTTATTTCCTGATTCCACAAAACCTGTTAAGTCGTCTCGCCAAACGAAAATCTCCTTACCGACTTCCTTTGATAGCCTGTTTAGCTTTTGAATAGGTGTTGGTAAATTTGCAAATGAAATCTTTTCTGGGAGTTGCGGAAAGCGATGAACGCGAGCCATGATGCACACCTTTTTCTGCCAATTTTGCTGTGGCATGAGCAGTTTTTGCTCTAGGGAAAATTAAGAGAGGTTACAAATTCAATTGTGTCACACAAAGAAAAATTATTATAGTGTGGTTGAGGTATTCGGCATTTTTGTATAACCTATATGTTTTTAGAGTCTTGGTATGGTTTTGTGTTTTTTTGTGACTTTGAGTAAAAAGGAGACTGGGTTGTGCGTGTCTTAATGATCTCTTCTGAAGCAACTCCTTTTGCTCAAACTGGTGGAATGGCCGAGGTTCTTGCGGCGTTACCAACAGCACTTACAAAAATAGGTGTCGAAGTTGACGTGGTGATGCCGATGTATCGGAGTGTTATTGCCGGTGCTGCCGCGGGAAGATTTGAAATAGAAAATACAAACAAATTAGTTAGTTTGGTTCTAAACGACAAGAAAGTGTCTGCGGAAATTTGGCGTCTTAGAAAGCAAAATGCCGATCAACCAACTCCAGCGCAGTATTTTCTAAGGTGCGACGAATACTTTGACCGCGACGGATTGTATGGTTCCGGTGAGACGAACTTTCAGGATAATGCCGAACGTTTTGTTTTTTTAAGCCGCGCAGCACTCGAAATGGCGGTTGTTTTAGGGCATCAATACGAGGTGATTCACTCGCATAACTGGCAGGCAGCCCTAGCTCCTGTTTATCTCAGAACTCTTTACATGGTTGAGCCTCAACTCTCACGTACTGCCTCTGTTATTACGATTCACAATTTGGGGTATCAGGGAATCTTTTGGCACCTTGATATGCCGCTCGTTGGCGTGGGCTGGGAGTTCTTTACACCCAAGTACATGGAATTTCATGGTAACCTCAACTTTTTAAAGAGTGGAATCGTTTTTTCAGATATGGTGAATACGGTATCGTCCGGATATCGTGAAGAAATGTTGACCCCTGAGTATGGTTTCGGACTTGAGGGGGTTTTGCAGGAAAAGGGGAACGATCTCACTGGGATTTTAAATGGTGCCGATTATAATGTTTGGAACCCGGAGATTGACCCATATATAGCCCAAAAATATAATTTGAACGATTTGTCAGGAAAGGCGCACTGCAAAGCAGATCTTCAAAGAGTTTCGGGACTACCCGAAGCTTCGGATGTGCCTCTGGTTGTGATGGTGAGCCGGTTTACAAGCCAGAAAGGAATTGACTTACTAGAAAACGCGATTCCGAGTTTGATGGAAAAAGATATTCAAATTGTTGTCCTCGGGGATGGAGAACTCCGTTATAAAGATAATCTTGCAACTCTTGCGAAGAAATATCCTCAAAAAATGGCCGCCTTTTTGTCCTATGATTATGAACTTGTTCACAAAATATTCGCAGGCGCTGATATTGTTCTTGTCCCTTCACGATATGAACCCTGTGGTTTAAACCAGATGTATGCAATGCGTTATGGAGCGATCCCTATAGTACGTGCTACTGGCGGACTTAAAGACACAGTTGTGCCGTTTAACTCTGAGAACGGATTGGGAACTGGTTTTAAGTTTATAGACCCCACAGGAGCTGCACTGTCGTTAGCTGTTTTTAGAGCAATCGACATCTACTGTAGTCAGAAAGACGATTGGAAACGACTGGTTGTCCGTTCGATGTCACAGAACTTCTCATGGGAAATTTCCGCGAGAGAGTATGTGGCACTGTATCAAAAAGCGATCGCTAAAAGAATGCGCATGACGAATCCTGGCTTGAGACAAGTTTAATTTATTCCTCTGACTTGATCGCGGCAAAAATATTTCGACCAACTGTAAGGGGACCATCGAGGTAAAAAGGAAATATCCGATTTGCGCCAAATTCTGTCTTTAATTCCTCCAGACAAGATCTAAAGTTTGCGGGATCCAATAAAGACAAAACAAATCCACCACCGCCAGCACCTGTAGGTTTGGAGCCTAGAACTTTCAGGTGATTTAAAAAATCGCAAAGGTCGCGTAAAACGTCAGTTACAACGTTAAGATCCTCAAGAAATGTTTTTGAATCGTTTAAAACCTTCCCGAGAGAGGTCTGATCACCGCACGTTAAGGCCTTGACTGCGAGCTCTGAAAGATCGTTGCATCGTGACCTAAAATGTGCCCCCTCAGGTCCTGTGAGTTTTGACTTGGTGCATTCAATCATGGTTTTTGTCGAAGCCCGAGTGTTGCTGTCGATGAGGACAAAATGCCACAGGGCTTTAGAATTTGAATCGACCCTTTTGGGAGAGATATCAGTGATCATACTTAGTGGCAAAGGCATTGGAGCTGCCCCTTTTTCAAAAAGGAGGGGGGCCTCGTTTGTGATGACTGTTGTATCAAGGCCGGAGGGATTTCCATGGAAGTGCCTTTCTAGAAGCATTGCATGGGAAGCGACATCTTCAGTTTTGAGAGATTTGTTTGCAAGTTGTTTGCAGGCTCTTACGAACGCAACTGAGAGAGCCGCAGAGGAACCGAGACCTGCTCCGATAGGAATATTAGTATTGATGTCGATCACTAAAGGAAAGAGCGAGTTATAATCTATATCTTCAAGTTTTAGCGCATCGATTAAGACATTAGTGAGAAGCGATTCAAGATCCTCTTGAGGTAAAAAATGAGAGGCGGTAGGAATTGTATCTTGGGTGTGGAATTTAAATGATATCGGCCGTTCTTTCGATGATGATGAACCGCCAGAAATCGTGACGTTTAAGACAAGTGATGACAAAGGAACTGCAACAGCTTTGGCTCCATAAATAACCGCGTGCTCTCCAGTTAAAATAGCTTTTGCGTGGGCATGTGCCGTGACAGAGAATGGCTCATTTCGATTTGAAAAAAGCATGCAGTATGGACTCACTTACTTCTGATGTTTAAGGGCACTAAGGCTCAACGCTGGGCCAGAACCGATTTCATCAACGATTATTTCTATAGGCCAATTCTCTTTTTTTACCTCGTTAACGAGTCGATCAAGACTCGCTTTTTCACAAATGAGATGAATATTGGGGCCCGCGTCCAGGGTGAAATAAGCAGGAAAGTGAGATGATGCTCGTTTATGCAAAATCCATTGTAAGATCTCTCTCGTAATGGGAAGTAGATAATTTAAGCTTGGAACGCTTGTTTTCATGACCTCGTGCATTTCAAGGGCATCTTCTTCTATGATAGCGCCAAAAAGGGCAAAGTCTCGATAAACGATAGAGTCCTGCAAACGCTGTAAACGGTGAGGAACCTCTGATAACCGATTTTTAAATAGAGGACTCGTCCAGGCTCTGTCATGGCCATGAGACGATGATATGAGTTTTGGCTCCCGCGAAACAATGAGGATCATATCTTGAAGATCCCAATGTTCCCGGGAGAAAAGAGAAATTGTTTCTTGATCCTCGGGTGATTTTCCGGCTTTCCACAGGACAAAGCCACCTCCAAAACTACGACAAGAACTCCCGGATCCCAGACGCGCGAGGGAGGCTAGCCTCTCCTGCGAAAAACCCCTAGAAGATAATACTGAAAAAGAAGGGCTTCCAGTCCAAGCAGCGACAGCCCCCAAGGTCAAAGCACCTATGCCGCTCGCAGAACTCGCAATTCCGGAAGACTGTGGAAATGTATTATGGGAAGTTATGGACAAATGGCGCGAGGTATCAATTTCCTCCTCAAGAATTGTTCTGATCTTCTGAAGAAATTGAAGGGGTTTCTTAAACTGAGGTGAGTTCTGATCTGCCTGTCGACCGTCAATGACCAAAAGATCACATGGCTCGTTATTAATCTGAACTCTAGTGATGGAACGTGCGTGAGACAGTGTCATCGAAAGTGAGTCGTTAGCAGGCCACTGAAGTTCAGCATTTTGCTTTCCCCAGTATTTAATTAACGCGATATTACTAGGAACTTCCGCGACATATTCTGGAGATTGATTTGGCAAGTTCATGGGTTTATCTATGGGTCTCCTTAGGGAGTAGCCCCGACTCCTTTACGACTCTTCCACTGAAGGCCTTTTGTACCAAATTTATATCGAAAAGGCGACCATCCAAAGCGCTTTAAAGTGTTTATAACGGAAGAGATATCTTTTTCATAACCGAAGAAAAGAAGGGCGTCCTCTCCCCCTGCTCCAGTTGTCTTTACTGACCAGTCATGGTTGTAGCCAGGTAGATTCTGAAAAGCTTGGTCAAGATGATGCGGGTATGCAGGAGAACCGCTAAAAAGCGCATGATGGGCAGACGACCATTGAACGAGGCATTTTAAGATTGTATCAGGATTAGTCGCAGTCGAAGCATAAAAAGACTGCAAAAGAGACGAAAAGTTTTCGGCAAGCTTAATGAGCTGATTCCATCGAGTTCCAGATTCGAGCCACCCCATCTGCGTTTCAATGGTTTGTGAGGTAGGAGCACCGCGGCCTCCAGCAATAATATGTATTAGGTCTTTTAGTGGTGAATTTGATAGGGGGGGGCAGGAACTTACACGATCAGCCCAGCTTTCTTTCTGAAGTGAAAAAGAGATGAGCCCTCCAAAATATTGATTCGCGAAATCGTAGCCTGAGGCATACACTTGGGAAGCTTTCTGCAGGTTATATGCTTCAGTAATCAAATCAAAGTCACTGATAGTTGGGGTTTCGGTGACTTTAGTGAATTCTCGAAGGGCAAACAGGACACCAAGACGTAAGGCCGAAGACGAACCAACGCCGTGAGCGGGAGGAAAATCGGATCGGACCGCTACGCGTACGTTTCCTCCCACCGAAAAAAGTTTAGCGCCCAGTCGAACAGATTCCACCAAGGGGTCTGAGTGTAATTGTCGAGAAGCTTCTTTAGCGTCATCTTGAGATGAATTTATCTCTAAAAGCTGCGGTTTTTTCCAGAGGTCCGATTCAATCAAGATGCCGCCATTTGAAGTCTCTAACGGGTCCTGTGAAGCTTCAACGGTAAGAAAGGAATCGATCGTAGAAGATACCGCGATCCCCCCTTTTAACACGGCATACTCCCCTGAAAGCATGACCTTGCCGGGCACCGAAACCGAAATAAGGTTTGTGGAACTTTTTATGAAACTCATGGTGATTTTTTCGAACTGGATAGGTTTTTAAAAAGGTCAATATTCTTCTGGTGTAGTTTCATGTGTCCTTTTTGAATTCCTTCAGTTGCAAGACTTTTTAACGCCGCAAGATTTTGAGCAAGACCTACCGCACAAATAATTTCGCTGAGTCTCTGCGCGCTAGGTGATTTGAGTAATTTCAACGACGCTTGAGCGGTAGGGTGGAGTTTGGTGACTCCTCCGATAACGCCTACGGCAAGAGGAATTTCCAGCGTTCCCATAAGACTTTCATCGTCTGAGTCTAATGAGATGGACCATTCCGATAGAGGAAGGTATGAACCTGATCGAGCCGCGAATGCATGTGCCCCTGCTTCTATTGCACGCCAATCGTTGCCTGTCGCTATGGCAATTGGATCTATTCCATTCATGATTCCCTTATTGTGGGTTGAGGCTCTATAAATATCGTGTTTTGCAAAGAGGAAGGCTTCAACAATCTTCTGAGCGACAAAATGACCGTCTCTTTTCGAGGAATCACTGGAAGTCGGGGAAGAAAGAGAGCTAAAAGGAACCTTCCCGGTTGCTCGTACCATTCTTTTTTCTGTGAGGTTGGTAAGAATCATCAAGCGAGGTTCGCAACTAAGATTAGATTCCTGACACTTTTTCTTGAGAAAAGCTCCCCCAGCTTCGCACATTGTGTTCACCGTATTAGCACCCATAGCATCTCGGACATCAACGTCTAAATGGATAATAATACTAAATATTTCAGGAATTATTCGGTATTGGCAGCCCTCAGCCCCTCCGCCGAGAGAAAGAAGTATGGGATCAGTCATATTAACAAGATTTATTAACTCTGGTTCCCACGTTTTAAGTTTTTCTATGATAGAGTCGTAGTCTTTGTTGGGACAAAGAAGTTGAATTTGTCCCGTCATGATAGGAGAAGAGCTCTTAACGGTAAAGCCCCCTCCAGATCGAACGAGCTTAGCACCATAGCTAGCGGCGGCCACCACGCTACTTTCTTCAATCGCCATCGGAACAAAAAAGTCCTCACCGTTGATGAGGAAATTAGAAGCGATTCCTAGGGGAAGAGAAAAGTGCCCAACCACATTTTCGATAAAAGAGTCTAAAAGGGGAGGGGCAAGGTGAAACTCAGGTGATAGCGCTAAAACATCGTCAGATGAGAGGTTTGCAGAGTTCTTAATTATTTCAAGACGCTCTTGGATCGTCTTTTTGTAAAAACCTGTGATTGTTGAAACGGATTTACTTACCATAACCATGTTTATTTAAATGTTTTATATATCCTATTCTCATTATCACCATCTTCAACTACTTTCTTCCTACCAACCCCTAACATAGCTACTCGTAATTCTCCCTTGTACATTTCAATCTTCTTACTTGGTTTTTCTTTCGCCTCTAAAGCTGCTTGAAACAAAGGAAGACCTATTCCAACAAAATCCGCACCGAGTTCAAGTGCCTTTAAAACCGTTATACCATCCCGAATTCCGCCAGATACAATCAATTTCCAACTTCGCTTTTCCTTCAAAACGCTTTGGAGCATCTCCAAATTTACTGCGGTTGGGAGTCCCCAATCACGAAAAACCTTTCCTAATCGAGAGGTCTGCTCATTTGTTGACCGCAGTCCTTCGATATAGGGCCAAGATGTACCACCTTTTCCAGCAATATCAATGGCCGCAACACCTTTACCTACTATGCTTTGGAAGGTATTTGAGTCTATTCCAGCCCCAACTTCTTTAACAATAATTGGAAGAGGACTTCTTTTAACGAAACTCCCAAGTTTTTCCATCGCGCCTATAAAAGATTTGTTACCTTCAACCTGCACTATTTCTTGCATTACATTAAGATGGACCGCCACCGCATCCATTTTTAGAGAGTCCATTGTGTTCCAGAAAAGACGTTCGTTAAACGCACCACAAATTTGCGAAATACCAATATTCCCTATGACAAAAATATCTGGGAATTGAAGAAAAGA
>CAILAO010000299.1 GCA_903832105.1 uncultured Pseudomonadota bacterium
GAAAGTGTGATCGCTGGAGTATCCATCTTTTTTTCGGTTAAGACCCTCATTCCGGCACCGGTCGCACCATTACTACCGGGAAGATTCCGGATGGGTTGATAAAACTGATTATTGTCACGTGGGGGTGATGCTATCTCCGCCAGAAAATCCGGTATTGTCCCAATTAAACATACTTAATAGTTGAATGTAAAAACTCGGACCACGTGATCCTATGGTCGATAATGCCCTCAATCATTGCCGGAGTTTTCTTGTCTTTGAATTCGTTGATAAAGTCCCAATAAAATTGAAACATTTCAAGTGCGCATTCCAGTTTGATTTTTAACTTCGAGTAGCATTTTGTTTTGCGAACCAGACGCCCGATCCTCTCCCTCATTATTCCGTTCGAATTTTCAACATTTACCGTATCAATCGCATTAATATCGGGACTTCCCCAAACGATCTGCTTCTTTTTATCAACAACTTTGCCCTTCTCCCGGATTTTGATGATTTGACCGTAATCGATGCAAGTGTCTGCATAATATTCAGCAAAACTTCTCTCATATTCTTCATATCCGTCAGTGAATATCTCGATCTTATGACCTGGAAATGGCAACTCAAGACGCGAATACATCTTCTCTATCATAGCATTGCAGGTCTGACCATTCCGTTTGCCAATCGCAAACGAGAGAAGAAAATATGAATCGCGTTTCAGGCTGGTAAAGATCCACGCATCGCCAGCAAAATTTGGTTCCGGGCATGGTCTGACAATATTCTTTTCTTTTTTTTCACAAACGACCAGAATTCATCACATTCAATCGGGCTTAATTTGACGTTGTGAATAAGAAAACTGTTCATTTGCTCTGCCTGTTCGGCAATATCAGATAATAGGCTTCCAATGGTATCCCGGTGGTGTCCGGTGAGCCGTTCAACGCTTCGAATTCCGTTTTTCTCTACAAAATGCTTGCAAATGTTGATTATTTCACTTTCGGGAAGCTTTTTGTTAAAGAGTGGTGTTCCTTTTGTCTCCATGAAAAATTTCCCACAATGAATGCAATAATATCGTTGGCGTCTTGTTTTTGCGTCGCGCCCCCGTTTGATGATATCTTTTCCTTTCTCTGTGAGATAAAAATCACATTGTGGATTCTGACAGACAACTTCAATGGATCCTCTTGGGCGAGCCATGATTTTTCCCCAAGAAAATTCTGTTTATACATAGCGACATAAATTTTCAATTAAAATTATAAAGAATTGACCCCCTAATAAGAATGAGGGGATATTCCTGCAGAAACTCATTGTAAAAGATGCAGATCAAGTAGTTCTCAAGATACAGCAAGAAATCGGACGTTCTGATGATTCAAGATATGATCATCGTTTGCATGGAGTACTCCTCGTAGCGAAAGGTCGGGATTGTTATGAGGTTGCAGAAATATTAGGGCATTCTCCAACAACAATTGAAAATTGGGTACACTTATTCAATGATCGAGGGTTTGAAGGACTTCATGATGAGACTCGTTCAGGAAGACCGTCACAGATACCAGAAAGTATTGTTGAGGAAATTAACAAAGATTTGCGGAGAAATCCCCTGGAGCTGGGGTATCCTCAAAATTTATGGGATGGCAAGTTGTTAAGTCATCACTTGAACAAAAAATACTCTCTCTCAATAGGCGTCCGACAGGCACAACGATTATTTCACAAATGGGGATTCCGTCAACGGAAACCACGTCCTGTAATATCCAAAGATCTATGAGAAATACTTTCGGGACTGTACA
>CAILAO010000300.1 GCA_903832105.1 uncultured Pseudomonadota bacterium
CCCTGTCTTTAGACATGGGGAGTGTCAGACACGAGCGTGAAAGGGTGTTACTGAGAAGCAGAGAAATAAGTTTTGCATGATGTCGGTCATTCGCTGCGCAGGGGATCGGGCAGGTACTGGAAGCTCGTTTTAAAAGTAAGTGGTCCTGGGCAGAAGTCAAAGCGAATGACAACACCACGGGAATGCCCGCACCGCGCACCAGGCAGCATGGGTGGTAAATCATTTGGGAGAGATGCATTTCTGCTCTCCGAAGTAAACGGAATGGTATACGAATACCATTGATTTATAAAATATCGGCAACCACCCGTTCTCTGAAACCTATACAAATCTACACATGGTAGAATGAAGTTCAGTTCCTGCTTCATCGAGGTCAGCCTGCATTTACACAGGTCTTACGTCTTCTCCACAGGCGTTACTTCCCGCGGAACTCGCGGTAGTTTTGGTGCTAAAGATTCAAGATTATTTGCAGCATTCAAGTCCCGGTCATGATGAGTACCACAAGAAGGACACTCCCACTTACGAACCTTCAAGTTTAGTTCCTCCAATTTGTACCCACAGACATGACAGATCTTACTGGATGGGTAGAAACGATCTGCAAGAATGATCTCACACCCATACCATTGACCTTTGTATCTCATTTGTCGTCTGAACTCGGAAAAGCCAACATCAGAGATCGCTTGGGCTAGATGGTGGTTCTTTACCATTCCGCTTACATTCAAATCCTCAAGCACCACAATTGACTTGGTTTCACCCGCACTGCGCGCAGGGGCAAGTGTCGCCAGCTGACTGGTAACTTGATGAATTGAATCCTTACGAATAATGGCTACTCTCAAATGCGCTTTTGCCAATAGGGGTACAGCTTTTTTGCGGTTTGCACTTCCCTTCATTCGACGTGAGACAGTTCGCTGCAGACGCTTTATCTTTACGAGGTTCGATCTGAGTGCTTTTGGATTCTCGAAAACCTTTCCATCACTTACCGTCGCCATTGTTTTGATTCCCAGGTCCACCCCGCACACTGGTTTATCGCTGATTACAGGATCTGGTATCTTTGCTTCACATTGGAGCGAAACATACCACCTACCAGCGCTCTCACTTACAGTTGCATTCAGAATACGGATGTCCTCTACGGGAAGGTAATTACTCTCTTTCAGTCGAAGTATTCCCAACCGCGGCAGCTGAATAGACTTCTGGTGTACATGAATCGCTCCCCACACCTGAAAGTTCCCAATCCCCTTCTTTTTGCTCTTGAACTTTGGAAAGCCAACCTTGCCTTTCAGTTTCCCTTGTTTTTGGAGCTTCACGCGTCTGAAGAAGTGATCAAAAGCACGATCAAGATTACGCAAGGCTTCTTGTGGAGCAGTCTTGGATACTTCATACATCCAACTTATTTCAGTGTGTTTGAGTACATTCAATTCACGGTGTAGATCAATTGCAGTAGGGGTTTTCAATCCAGCTTCAAATGCTTCCTTTTTTCGAGCCAGTCCCCAGTTATACGCCCATCGTGCCGCACCAGCGTGCTTTGCACAGGCGGTTCTTTGATGATCGTTCAGATCAAGTTCCGTTTTATAGGCGCGAATAATTTTCATAGGTCTTTTGCTGCAGCTTGTAAAGCTTCGGTTAGTTTTTGGGTTTTATGGCTGCGGCTGCCGTATAAACGGGCCGAAAAAACAGTGATAATCTCCAAAACATCCTGTGCTAATTCTTCTTCGATAGAGGGCGTCTCTCCCTGATTGATGATCACAACTTCAGTTTCAAATGCCTCACAGAGAGAAAACACTAATTCAGATCCAAATCTCAGCAGCCGATCTTTGTGAGTGATCACCAATCGTTCGATCTCCCCCTGGCAAATTCTTTTGATCAGTAGCCGCAATCCTTTTTTATGGTAGTTCAAACCGGATCCTAAATCCTGCACCACTTCATAGGTCCAACCGTTAGCTGCACAAAAGGATTCGAGTAGAGCTACCTGACGCACCAGGTCTGATTCTTGGTCGTAGCTGTATACCCTGGCATAGGCGATCGTTGGACGAGCACATTCATTTTTTGTTCTCGGGGGAATTCCATACATTTTTGAGAGATCCTATCTTCGGTGTCCTGAAGGGGTCCGCTCTACCTCGATTTTACCAGCCTCTTCCCAACGTCTCAAGGTAATTGGTTTAACTCCCAATGCTTTTGCTGCTTCTCCAATACCAACTTTTTGTCCTGTACATAATCGTATATATGTTTGCTTACAGTATCTACCCCTGGACAACAGCCGTCTGAACGTATCAATCGATGAATCTGCAAGCTTGAGAGACTATTCGGTTACAACTTGCACACGAAATCCAAAGGCATTCGTGGATCTCATGGGCAGGAGGTCTGCGGTTAGGTGTTTCCAGCTGCCAAGCAGTTATAGAAAAAATGGATAATGATGACCTCCCCTTGATCCTATCTGCCCCGCTCAAAACCACCTAATGAGTCAGCACTTGGGTAAGGAAAGCCTTCGTCCTGTCTTCTTGAGGATGCGCAAAGAGTTGTTCCGGCTCACCTGATTCAACTATTAGACCCTCATCAAAAAAATACA
>CAILAO010000301.1 GCA_903832105.1 uncultured Pseudomonadota bacterium
AGGTAGCTTTAATACGGAGCACACTTATTGATAACATCATTAATACGTTCCGCTTAAAATTCCCGAAATAGTAGGGGCGGGTGTGTAAGCACCCGCTTTTAATTTAATCTTAGAAGGTCCATTCAAGTGGTCCGGGTAAAATAATGTTGTTAAGCCCCCCGGTTCCGCCCCCAGTACCGCCGCCCCCTACAAGACCACCCAACGCACCGATGACCCCATCAATCGGACTACCGCCCGTCGCTGTCCCTGTTCCACTTGTTTGAGCCGTGGACGATTTGACTCCTGTTACGGTGAGACTAAATCCCTTCATAACCTCATAAGAAGCCGTATTCGAGGCTGTCGATGAACCCGACGTATCTGCTGCCACGGTATCGTTACACTTTTTCTCGTCCTTTTCGATCGCGATACACGTCGCAAAATTGCGGATAGAAAGCAAAACTTGAGATCCACTAATGTTTTGTGGAGATGACCAAAAGAAGACCTTTCCGCTTAGCTCACTCTTAATGACGGCACCCGGGGGACTGTTATCCATTCCAACAAGTAAATCGGCATTTTCTATTCCTGCGACGTTAATTTTTATCGAGACATTGCAGGTCGAAGTACAATCGAATGTGAAAGCTTCTCCAGTTTTCCCGGAGCTGTCGGAGAATGTCACATTCACCTGATCCATCGTCCTGCCGCCATTTGCATTGTCTTTTCCGGCAGTAGGCTTCTTTCCGCCACTGTCTGTTCCGCAAGAAAAAGAAAAAACAGCGGCAAAATATATCAACAAAAAATGAAATGGCGAATGGACCATAAAGCCTCCATCATCGAATGCTCAATAAGTTACAAGCCTCTCGATTATCCTTTTCGGCAAAATCTCCGAAAAACTTTAGCTCTTTCTCCAAAAGAGAAAATATTCCTTAAGATCGGATGGTTTCCGATCCCCCAGTCGGCGATATTTTTCATGCGGTTAATGTAACAGGTCAATAATCTGATTTAACTCACCTATTCGATTTAGCTAAAGTTTTCAAAGCGAAATGCCGATACCAAACACTAGACATAGGGGTTAGTGTAAATGAGTCTAAAGACGTTCAGAAATTTCTGGCATGTGCAACGGGCGAAAGCACCCCTGTGCTTACTCGCGCTTTTGTCCTTTATATCAATCTCAGTGCTTATCAACTGTTCAACCAGAAGTGCTGTGCAAACTGCGGTTCCACAAAGAACAGGTCCTAATAAAAGCAGCAATAGTACACTTAATTCATCTGGCACGAGCGCCTCTTCCGTTGTGACAGGTGGCGCGCCGACAGGCGGTTCAAATAATCCACTCGGAGGCAGCATTGGCGGTGAAACAAAGCTCGATATTACGCGTGAGCAATTCGCGCAAATAGCCGCTCAAATTAAGCAAAACTTTTTACAAGATATTTTCCGAAAACCTCTTGAAGGTATCAATCAAAACTTCGAAGGCATTGACGTTAAAATAGATAACATTTTCCTTTCCGCAAAATTCACAAGTCTTACAATCACTCCAAGACCAGGAAAACTCGAAGTCGTCGTTGGTGTCAGCGATGTTCATGTCAATCTCGAATCAATGTACTTTGGAAAAGAAGTTAGTGTCCCGATTCTTGGTAGCCAATATTTGGATACAGAATGCCAAGACACAACGATTTATCTCGCTGAAAGCGCTCCAATGCAACCGAAAGCGGATGTTATTCCCACCGCAGCCAATAATAAAGTCACCATTAACGTCCAGAATCTAAACGTGGACATGGGCAGCGCTCCTCGTGTTGCCGGTCCAGCAAGTTGCTCCGGCTTACCACTCATTAATCAATTGGTCGCATTCGCGGTCAATCAAGTGATGAGCATCGTCGTCACAGGATCACAAGGTATTATCGCGGCACAAGTCCAAGCAGCAATGTCAGGAATCGAATCGCAAATTAACAACTTTGTCGTTAGCAAACCGGATGGCATCGCAGGATTCCCAAGTAAAATTGATATCACTGATGAAAAAATGACCATCTATTTTTCCCACTAATTTTTTGGCTCCCAGGCCAAATTCGCGCTTGACAGTCTTGGATGTTTATGGAGAATAGAGCATGAGCTAATACTTCGCATCGAAATCGCGAAAAAATGATTGACTGCCAACTAAGGTGAATTTTTTGGGCAGATGCGCGGAGAATTAGGTTTGGATAAAAAGAAGATTTACCGGAATTTTAAGAACTATAAAAATATTTTTGGATTTTTTAATTTTAAGCGTTTTTGGAGGTATCGGTTAGGTTTAAAGTGTTTTGCCGTTAATGCGGCGTTTTCTTTTGGAGAAGGTTTATGCAAACTGCGAACGTCTGTGCTAACTGTTCGGGTCATGCAAGAAGTCGTCGACGGGCTTTTACAGAGCAAGCTTGGGCTGTCTTGACAGTCTGGGGTGAGGTTGGAAGAAATGCTGTCGATCAGCCACTCTGCGATCACTGTTACAATGAGTTACGGGAGGTCTTAATTGACCGCGCTGAGGAAATCGAAGCTGCCCTAACTCAACCAGTTCCCGCTCAGACACAAAAAGTCGCCGCAAAAAAA
>CAILAO010000302.1 GCA_903832105.1 uncultured Pseudomonadota bacterium
AAAATAGAAAAAAAAGATCAAATACCTAAATCATCTTGGCAATTACGAGTGGATGCGCTTGACCGTCAACTAACTGCTGAAGAATGGGCGCGCGTAATCTACCACTTGTGTAAGCATCGTGGCTTCCACTGGATTAGCCGTGCAGAAGAGAAAGCAGCAGAAGGAGATAGTAAAAGTGAAAATGGTAAGGTCAAGCAGGGTTTGGCGGGGACAAGAAAATTGATGTCAGAAAAAAACTACCGAACTGCTGCTGAAATGATACTGACCGAATTTCCAGAGGCTCAACGAAATAAGCAAGGTGACTATAGTAAAGCGCTATCGCGCAACCTGCTTGGAGACGAGTTTAAAATATTGTTTGAAATGCAACACAGACTCGAAAATCCGTTTGCTACAAAGAAGCTAGAAACAGCCATCCTAGGTAATGGTGACCATAGGAATGGACTGTTTTGGGCACAAAAACCAGCGCTGGCTGGTAGCGATTTACTAAAAATGCTGGGGCATTGTACTTTTGAGAAAATGGAATACCGCGCGCCAAAAGCTAGCTTCACTGCGGAACGGCATGTTTGGCTCACCCGGCTCAACAATTTACGCATCGTTGTAGATGGCACAACCCGTCCGTTGAATGAGCTAGAGCGACGCATAGCACTACCAATGCCTTATCAACAAGTAGGGGACCTAACTTATAAACAATTACGCGCTGCGCTAACCAAAGCGGGTTATTTACCTGACGCATTTCGTTATACCGGATTTTCTTATGTAAGTAGCAATAAAGTTGATAAGAAAACCAAGGATCCGGAAAGCGCTGTATTAGTAAAGTTGCCTGCTTGGCAGAAAATACGTAAAACTCTGGAGAGTAAAAATCTAAATTCAGAATGGCAGAAAATATCAACTGCAGCATTGAATGACAAGTCACGATTGTTCGATCAGATTGCTTGGGTATTGAGCGTGTATAAAGACGATGACGAGGTAAGAATAGAATTGAGTAAGCTTAATTTACCGAATGCTGAAGAGTTGATTGAAGTACTACTAGATATTCGCTTTGACAAGTTCAGCAGTCTGTCTCTCAAAGCCTTGTATCAGATTATACCTTTGATGGAACAAGGTCAGCGGTACGATGAGGCCATCGCAAAAATCGCTGAATATGGTCATCATAGCCAGTTACAAAAGGCCGGAGAAGGAGAACACAAATATCTGCCGCCGTTCTACATGCAGCGCGATAAAAATGGGACCATGATTTTCAATGACGACATGAATGTCCCACGCAACCCGGTGGTGCTGCGTGCACTAAATCAGGCGCGAAAGGTAGTGAATGCACTCATCAAGGAATATGGTCCGCCGCATGAAGTGCATATTGAAATGGCGCGTGATTTATCACGTCCATTAGATGAGCGGAGAGATATAGAGAAACTACAAAAGGAATTCCGCGACAATAATGAAAAAAATAAAGCCCAGTTTGCGCAGGATTTCAACATTGTAGGTGAAGTCAGAGGCAAAGAATTTGAGAAGTACCAACTTTATCGTGAACAGCAAGGAAAGTGCGGGTATTCAATTGAACCGATAGATATTCACCGTCTATTTGAGCCAGGTTATGTCGAAATAGATCACGCACTGCCCTATTCACGCAGTTTCGATGACAGCAAGAACAATCGTGTATTAGTTTTTGCAAAGGAAAATCGTGATAAAGGTAATAGCACGCCCTTTGAGTATCTCGGTGGTAAAGATAATAGTGAGCGTTGGCGCCGGTTTTCCGCATTCGTAGAAGGTAACAGAGCATATCGACTCGCCAAGCGCAGTCGCTTATTACGTAAGGATTACGGTGAAAAGGAAGCTCGTGAATTTCGTGAACGAAATCTAAATGATACCCGTTACATCTGTAAATTCTTTAAAAATTACGTAGAGCAATATCTGCAACTTCATGAAGACAGCGATACTAAACGCTGTGTTGTACTCAGTGGGCAGATGACATCTTTCCTTAGAGCCCGATGGGGATTAGTCAAAGTGCGAGCTGACAGCGACCGCCATCATGCTCTGGATGCCGCTGTTGTTGCAGCATGCAGTCACAGCATGGTGAAACGTTTATCAGATTATTCTCGACGTAAAGAATTGGAAAAGGTAAGAACAGGTTTTGTAGATGTGGACACAGGTGAGATTGTTAACCCAGCAATGTTCCAGCAAGTACAGCAACACTTCCCCAACCCGTGGCCGCATTTTCGCGATGAAGTGAAATTACGTTTGAGTGTAGATGACCCCAGCCTGCTTCAAAGTGAAATAGGGAAATTTGGAACATATCCTTCAGAAGCATTAAAAATATTGCATCCACTGTTTGTCTCGCGCGCCCCGCAACGGCGAAACAAAGGATCAGCACATAAAGACACTATCTACGCTCAACCAGAGCGGCTTAAAGCCCAAGGGGGGGTTACGCAAAAAGTAGCTCTATCCAATCTGTCATTAAAAGATCTTGCTATGTTGGTAGACCCGCACCGAAATGAAAAACTTTACACTGCTATACGCACCCGATTGGAACAACATGGGGGTAAGGGCGACAAGGCTTTTCCTGCTAATAATCCGCTGCGTAAACCTGACAGCAACGGTAATCCTACTGGTCCGATCGTACGCTCCGTTACGCTAGCAATCGACAAACTTTCTGGCATACCTATTCGTGGAGGCATCGCAAAGAATGACAGCATGTTGCGGGTGGATGTATTCTCTAAGAAAGACCAATTCCATCTCGTACCTGTGTATGTCCATCACACTGTGGCGAAGTTACTCCCTGATCGTGCGATTGTGCAAGGAAAAACCGAATCTGAATGGACACTGATTGATGATGGTTTCCAATTTTTGTTTTCTCTTTTTCCGAATGATTTAATCAGAATTAGTCAGCGTGGGAAAGAGCAGATAACTGGCTATTATTCTGGATGTGATCGTGCTACAGGAAATCTTACATTATGGGCACATGATCGAAATCAGAAAGTAGGTAAAGACGGATTAATTCGCGGTATCGGTGTTAAAACCGCTTTGAGTATCGAGAAATTCAACGTCGATGTCCTAGGTAACCGTTATCCAGCTTCGATGGAGATACGTCGTGCCCTGGCGTAGCGTCATTATCTCGAGTCCGGCAAAACTTAAACGAGATCACCACTCGCTTGCCATCGAGCAAGAGCAAACCGCTTGTGTGCCCTTCGAGGACATAGCGGTAATAGTACTTAATCACCGAGAAATTACAATTACCCATCCGGTGTTGTCAGCTTGTGGTGAGTATGGCATCAGCCTGTTTGCTACGAGCGATACACATCATCCTAGTGGCGTATTTCTGCCATTCCTTACACACTCACGAGCCACCCGCTGGATGCGGTTACAACTTAATTTTGCACGCCCAGTAGCCAAGCAGACGTGGGCACGTATCGTCCGCCAGAAGATCTCCAACCAAGCAATTTGCTTACGTCTAGTGGGGGGTGATGGTGCGGACCAACTGGAATCTTATTCACGTCGTGTTCGCTCTGGCGATGTCGGCAATCTGGAGGGGCAAGCTGCAGCATTCTATTTTGTACAACTTTTCGGCAAAGGATTCCACCGAGAGCAAGCCCGCTTTATTAATGCCGCGCTGAATTATGGCTATGCGGTGTTACGCGGCGCCATCGCTCGCGGACTAGTAGCGCATGGATTGTTACCGTCGATTGGGTTGTTCCATGCTAGTGAACAGAATGCCTTCAATCTCGCTGATGACGTGATCGAGCCGTTCCGCCCAATTGTGGACTTATTTGTCTCTAGGCACATTACATCGGATATTGATGAGCTGCGCTCAGAGGATAAAGTGCAGCTGGTAGGTCTACTCAACGTAGATGTGGGTATGCCTCGCGGGAAAATGTCTGTGCTCTCTGCCATCGAACAGACAATAGTGAGTTTGGCTCGTGTTTATGACGGTGGTAGTGAGACATTTATAGAGTTACCTGTTTTGCTTGGATTGGAGCAGCACTACTTAGAGTATTGAAACATGAGTACGGAGACAAGACGGTTTATGCGCTTGCTTGTATTCTTTGACCTTCCGGTTGTCACCAAAGCTGAACGTCGCGCCTATACCATATTTCGACGCTTCCTCATCAACGATGGTTACGACATGATCCAGTTCTCGGTCTATGGTCGCATTCTGAATGGTAATGATGCTCTTGAAAAACACATGAAGCGGCTGGTGAACAGTTTGCCACCAGAAGGGTCGGTGCGATGCCTAAATGTAACGGAGAAGCAATTTGCTAGTATGAAGATGCTCGTTGGTTTGCCTCTTTTTCAGGAAAAAGCCATTAAGGCCAGCCAAATGTTGCTATTCTGATTCGGATTTTTAAAGCAGAACGCCCCCTCAGACTAAACTGAGTGGGCATTTGCGAAGGACCTATTGTAGTGCATCCGGGGTGAGAGAGGGACCTACAACCTGTTTGACTACTGGATAGAAAGCCATAGGATTGTAGTGCATCCGGGGTGAG
>CAILAO010000303.1 GCA_903832105.1 uncultured Pseudomonadota bacterium
GCTTGGGTTTGACGATTCATTCAATCCGACGTTTCTAAAAAAGTATGCGAATCTCAACTCAATTGTTACGTCTGCTCTTGACGCCTACGATCGCGACGTCAAAGAAGGTATTTTCCCGGATCGTGAACATTCATTTTCCGTTTAACTTCGTTCTACCTATTCAGTAGAGAACAGATATTCAACCCTGTAATCGCCTTGAGGCAACCCTTCCATTTGATCTTGGATTATGAGTTTAATCATTTTCCCTTTTTCAGGAACGTTAAATGAAATATCGCGGGCGACGTTAAATCCTTGATCAACAGTGATTTCAAATGTTTCACCTGCAAGTTGTGCTCCAGCATCATTCACGACGGACCAAGTTACTTTTTGTGAAATACCCGGTAGAAACGAGTCGTTTGTGATGACTAGTTTCCTTGTGATTTTTGTTTTTTCCGGAATTTTCTCGGGACCAATTGTTCCATCAGGATTTGGGGGAAGCCTCGTGTATTCTCGATCAAAAACTGCGATTGGATGAAAAGACTCTGCAACATGATTAACAAGCCGATCCCTTTCTTCTTGGGTCTTTATCCCGTGGTAAAAATCCTGGTAGGGATGTTCTTTTCCATCCGGATAATAAGGTTGCCACGCCCAATGGAGCTGGAAAGGGCGAATATCATCAAAGCCGATAATCCGCATCGCTCTGACTGCAATGCTTTGCATGGCTTTCACTTGGGTAAGCGTCACACCTGGAAAGTTCTCTTCAAGTTTTTTGCGCCGATCAAATAACGTTTCTCCAACGCCCACCGGGACATCTGAAACAAGGAATTTTTCGTAGTTGGCGATGGCATCCGAAAACCATTCTTTCTCAGGATCCGTCGTCCCCCAACTACCCGCTGGATAGTGCAGATTGATCGTTTCGACCGGATAAACTTCGGCTGAGGTAAGCCGAGCGAAAAGCCCGGGGATATTATTGATCAAGCCATCAACTCCAATTGGTGGCGATGATGTACTAAATAAAAGGCTGGAATCACCATCCCAATTGACAGGTCTTGGCACCGTTTTTACACCATCAGGTCGCGTGATGACGTCAAACTGTTTAACGGGCTCCTGAAGTGAATAAACCAACTCCCTCTTCATAGGAAAACCGAAAAGATACATTTCGTTTTCGACGCTCCACATCACAATTGACGGATGATTACGCTTGTCCTTAATCCATTTTTCTAGCCACTTTTTTGCATTTTCCATATAAGTATCCCCGATACTTAACGGCGGATAAATATCCATTCGCGAAAAAATGGCAGATTCAGCAATAACAAGAAGCCCAAGTTCGTCCGCTAAATCATGGACGCAGTTTTGAGGCGGGCCCTGATGAAAACGGACCGCATTAAAATTAAGTTTCTTGATTTTTTGCAACGTTTCCTTTGCGGTTTCGCACGAGAAATATCGCTTCGCCCAGTACCTCCTGTGTTGTTCGTGGCAACTGATACTGTCACCAAGGAGGTTAAACCTCTGGCCATTCAACATGAAGTTTCCCTTCTCAATCGAGACCTCCCTAAATCCAAATCGATTTTCTTTAATATCAACAATTTTTTCTGCTTCGTTAGAAACAGTCGTGCGAAGTACATAAAGATGAGGGTCTATCGGAGACCATAAGGTCGGGTTAGGCCATGCCTGAATAAGAACAATCGTTGCCGAGCTTTGAGCTGGAACTTTTAGTATCTCTCCCTTGATTTCGAGCACGGGAGAACTCGTGTCTCCTGCTGCTTCGAACACCAGTCCCTTCACGAGAACCGTGTTCTCCCTTTCTGTAGCGTTCGTGACAGTAACCTCAACTGTCAAATCTTTTCTTTGAGTGGATGGTACGATATAAACGTCGTCAACAAATATTTCTGGTAAACTTTCGAGCGTGACAGATCGATACAAACCGGTTGTTTCCGTATCGGCAAAATACGCTACGGGCCAAAGCGGTATTTTCTTCTCTGCACCCGGATAAAATTGATTTACAAGCGCTCTCGTGACGAAATTATCAGGCAGACCTAGATTTGCTATAAAGTTGTCGGCTGACGGCTTGGTAGTCGTGAGGGCCGTCCCGTCGGTGAGTTCGACTCTGAGTGTGTTATTGCCACTCTTGACCGCTTTAGACACGTCAAATGATGCGTTAATAAATGGACCGATATGAACTCCGACCTCCACATCATTAAAAAAAATCTTGGCCTGATGATGAATCGATTCAAACCAGATTTTCGTCACGGCAGAAGGGCTCGGAATATTAATATCGCGTGAATAAGTTCCTTTATGAACGGTACGTTTATCCCATCCAGCAAGCTCTATTGAATCTATTGCGGCGTCTGGCGTGCCTTCCAAATATCCTGGACATTGAAGATCACGTCTCGGATCTGGAGTAGCCTCCCAAATGCAAGGAACATCCACTTCTCTCGGGTTAAACCCCTCAGGTGTAAAAGTCCATTTTCCGTCGAGAGAGAACATCGAACGGTAGGAGGAGGTTGGATCGATCGCAGTTTGTTCGGTTGTTTGACCAAAGTTACTATTTTTCTTTCGCTTCGGCGCTTTAACGTCGCAAGTCGCGATAATGATGAACATTGAGACGACACAAAGAATCAAAATGACTCTCTTCTCTTTTAAGCGCAAAAAAAGCGTTCGCTTAAACATGTGAATTCCTTTTTTAAATGTACCATAGCTTATTCATTACCATTATAGCATTCGACCTCACCAGCTTCCAGACTGAATGATCAGACGACTTAAAAATACTTTGTTGAAGATACACACTCCAGATCGCCGATCACTGAACCGAACAGCCTGATTCAGCCAACATTTTCAATCTTGATCGGGTAATGTGGAGTGCAACCTTTGCTAATGCGCTGGCATCTGAACGTCTGAAGCTTTTTGCGTCACTGCGATTCTGCTTCTCAGTCTTTCAAGTCCACGTTTAAGGAGAGCGTCGCTGGGAGTCAGCTCAAGGGCTTTACTCCACGACCTTTCGGCAAGAATCAAATCCTGCATCTTAACGTGGACTGTACCCTTCATTTTGAGAAGCTGAACACTCGTCGGAAAAAATGTCAAAAGATTATTAATTTCTATAAGGGCTAGCTCAAACTGTTTGTCTTTATAAAGTGAATTGATTTTAGCTAAACCCAACGTATAACTGGGAGCTTGCTTTGGACCATCGCGCGGTCCTGTACCAAAGGCTCTATCAAGGAGCGCAGTATCTGAAGGATGTTTTTTATCAAGGCGAGGCATTTCTGCTACAATCTCGCGATCGGTAAGCTGAGGATTATTGACTCCCTTAGGAGTTCCCGACAGTTTAGCGCCTATTGAATTTGGGTCTTCAAATGAAGCCAGAGGGATTTGCACATCGTAATCTTTAGCCGCATCGGGAATCTCGACAATATACTCCCTATCGCCAACGACAGACTTGATGACAAATTTCTCAGCCGGTCCGTTACCCCCGATATGTTGCGTAGGCTCATTGAACGGGTACGAAATAGTACCATCCATGACCATTTCCTCGTAGGTCGTCGGTCTCGATGAACACGATCCAATCACGAAGATCAGAGCGGTCGTCGCTAGTATGATACTAATAATTAATCGAGAGGACCACATCAGCCCCTACTCCTCCCTTAGTTTTCACGGATTTCTTTTCAACCAGAACTGTCGACGGCGCTACACCCACGACTGAGAAACTCACGCAAAATCGGCGACCAAAATGGATATCCCATCCGAGGCGGCCGGATCCTGCGAGATAAGCTGAGGCATACAGACCGCCTAAACCAAGATGCATACCTTGTCTCACGCGATTATAAGACTCAACAGACCCTAAGAAATTATGGGCGTAAACACCGTAAATCCCAATCGCCATGGTGTAAGCTTTGGGTTTTGGCGTGTCATCAGCAGCCAGGACTACCGCTTTGGGCCCGGTATGCGTAGCCACCAGCGTAAATGAAATGGAGAAATGGGACGTAGAGGTTATAGATGAAAATAATCTCCGCAGGTATGGGCC